>JAZNGS010000001.1:0-4587 GCA_045576555.1 Clostridia bacterium
AAACTGACAGAACAATATTTGTAATATCCTGCTTGTTTTCAATATGACTCACATCAGAAATTTTTTCAAGATCCGACACTGTTTTAGCAGTCTGGGAAATATCTTGTAATGTAATTTTATATGAGTCTGAGAAAGGATTGTCTTCTTCTGTGTAATCTCCTATTAATTCCTCTTTCCCGTCAAATACATCATTCATTGCATACTCATATAGTTCTTCTCGCGAATAAAAAACAACTTCTTTAACATTCGGATATGTTAAAATTTCATCAGCTATCTGCGAAACTCTCGTATCATCAGTTCCGGGGTTAATAAATAGCTGAACTTCACATTGGTCTTTAAATTGATTTGTAAATGAATTAACATTAATTGTCACTATAGTGAAAAAACCTAAAATAAGAAGACAACAGCTTATAGTGAATAATGAAGCTACACTCATAAGACCATTTCTGATAACATTTTTCTTTGCCTGCGAAATTGAATATCTAATTTTCGATAGATTCATTATGATATTCACCTCCAAGCTCATCTCTTACAACATTACCATCGCATATTTCGATAACTCTTTTATGCATTATATCAACAATATCCTTTGCATGAGTAGCCATTATAATTGTTGTACCCATTTGATTTATGTTTTCAAAAATCTCCATAATTTCCATTGCTGTTTTGGGGTTAAGGTTACCAGTAGGTTCGTCAGCAATAAGAATTGAAGGATTGTTTACCAAAGCACGAGCCAAAGCGACTCTTTGCTGTTCCCCTCCCGACAACTCTGTCGGAAGCATTTTTGCTTTATAGTTTAGTCCAACTGTGTTTAAAACAACAGGTACTCTGCGTCTTATTTCTCTTTTTGATGCACCGACTACCCTCATAGCAAATTCAACATTTTCGTAAACAGTTCTATCATTGAGTAATCTGAAATCCTGAAAAACAACGCCCATTTTTCTTCTCAAATATGGGATTTCCTTTTCAGTTATTTTTGTTATATCTTCACCATTTAGAAAAATTTCACCAGAGGTTACATTTTCCTCACGCATCAATAGCTTTGTTATTGTTGTTTTTCCGGCACCGCTTGAGCCAACTAAAAACACAAATTCACCATTTTCAATTTGAAGATTTACATTCTCAAGAGCAAGAGTTCCATTATCATACTCTTTTGTAACATTTATTAATTCAATCATTAGCTCACACCTGTAATACGGATTATTAATTCATCGGGTTTGACTGCAAATATTTATTAACCATCATAGCAACTTTAAATACAATAGCCTGGTCAAATTTTCGCAAATCAAGACCTGTTAATTTATTTATTTTTTCGAGTCTATATACAAGAGTGTTTCTATGAACAAACAATTGTCTTGATGTCTCTGATACATTCAAATCGTTTTCAAAGAATTTATTTATAGTTAATATGGTTTCAGCATCCAGCAAGGTTATATCATCTTTTTGCAAAACCTCGGACAAGAATAATTCGCATAGCTTTGTAGGCAATTGATAGATAAGTCTTCCAATTCCAAGATTTGCATAATTTAAGATATATTTTTCATCATCAAATACTTTTCCAACCTCTAATGCAACCTGTGATTCCTTGTAAGCAGAATTCAATTCATTGATATTCTCTGCAACTGTACTAACACCTATTAGCACTTTGTTCATAGATTCGGCATTCACAGTATCCAAAATCGTTTTTGCGATTTCATCAAGTTGTTCGGAAGGAAGAATTTCTTTTAGTTCCTTGATAAGAATAATATTTTCGCTGTCAATATTAACAACAAAATCTTTTTCTTTGTCAGGGAAAAGATTTCTTATAACCTCATATATTGATGCATCGCCTTTTTTTTGTACCTTTATGTAGAAAACTGCACGAGGTGCATCTGTATCAACATGAAGTTCGTGGGCCTTTTGATGCAAGTCAAATGAAAGCATATTATCAAGAATAATATTTTGCATAAATACTGTCTTGTCATACTTTTCATCATAATAGTATCTGAAATTATTTGCTGCAACTGTCACAGCATTACAACAATACTTTGAAATTTCATCAACACCTTCAACATATACAACATATTCCGGATAAGATTTTCCTGAAATCAATCTGACAGTGTATCCGTTCTTAAAATAAAGCTTGTCATCGCTTGGAATTGAATATGCCAATTCCTCAATTATGTCATCAGAAACCTCCGGACCATTAGCCGCCAAAATCAAGCCTTTGGCATCAGCAATGCCAAATCTCTTTGGAAAAACCTCCGCCATTTGTGAAACAATGCTCCCAAATGCCTTACTTATCATTAATAACCCCTCCTGGATACTATATTTACATAGATATAATCATTGTATCATAAAATTTATTTTTTGTACAGTTTTTTTCAATATTTTTTTATTTTTTTATACATAATTTCAATTTTTTCGACAAATCAACATTATTCAGTTCTAAATTGTTGCTTATAAAGCATGGCATACATTCCATTATTTTTAATTAACTCATCATGAGTTCCCTGTTCGAGTATTCTTCCATCATCTATAACTGCTATTTCATCAGCATTTTTTATTGTTGACAATCTGTGTGCAACAACAATGGTTGTCCTTCCGTGGCACAACTCATCCAATGAATTTTGAATTAAAATTTCGGTTGCATTATCTAGTGCACTTGTTGCTTCATCAAGAATTAAAATTGGTGGATTTTTCAAAAATACTCGTGCAATACTTAACCTTTGTTTTTGACCTCCTGACAATTTAACTCCTCTCTCGCCTATCTGTGTGTCGTATCCATTTTCAAGCGACATAATATAATCGTGAATATTAGCTCTTTTTGCAGCTTCTATTACTTCTTCATCGGTTGCATCAAGATTTCCATACAATATATTTTCTTTGATACTCGAATTAAAAAGATATATGTCCTGTTGAACAATTCCTATATTTTTTCTTAAAGAATCAAGCGTGAATTCTTTTATATTTTGACCGTCTATTAAAATTTCCCCTTCTGAAATTTTATAAAAGTTTGGTATTAGATGACATATTGTTGTCTTCCCTCCGCCGCTTGGACCTACAAGAGCATATTTTTTGCCCTTCTCAATTTTAAAGGAAATGTTTTTTAATATTTCACTATTTTCATCATAAGAATTTGATACATTCTTAAACTCAATAATGCCTGATAATCTTCCTGCATCTTTTGCATTTTGTGAATTAGTTTCAATCGGCGCGTTCATTATTTCCAAAAATCTTTCAAACCCTGTAACACCGTTTTGATATTGTTCCATAAATTGTATTAATGTCATAATAGGAGATAAAAACAAATTTACAGATACAATAAATGCAGAAAAATCGCCAAAATTTATACTGCCATTATAAAGAAAGAAACCGCCTGCAATAATTATAACAACATTAAATACATCAGTAATAAATGCAGTCATAGAATGGAATTGTCCCATCCTGTGATATGCTTCACTTCTTGCTTTAACAAATGAATCATTACCAACCTCAAATTTTTCTTCTTCTTTTTTTGAGTTTGTGAATGCTTTTGTAACTCTTATTCCTGATATGCTACTCTCCAAAGCTGCATTAATAATAGCGATTGATTGTCTGCTTTTTTTGAATGCGGCTCTCATTTTTCCGCGAAGAACAGTTGCAATTATCAAAAGAAATGGAACACAAACAAAGATTATCAATGTCAGCCACATATTAATGCTCCACAAATATATAAACGATGTTAAAACTGCTATGCTTGAGATTAAAATATTTTCTGGTCCGTGGTGTGCCAATTCACTAATATCCATCAAATCATTTGTCATTCTTGACATTATCTTTCCTGTTTCATTTTCGTCATAAAAGCTATAAGGAAGTTTTTCGAGATGTCTAAACATTTCGCTTCTCATTGTTGCCTGCATTTTGACGCCCATAACATGTCCCTGATATTGAATAAAATAATTTAGGAGCATCTTGAAAATATATAAGAACATCAGTGATATTCCGCATATAACAATCATACGCAGATTTTTATTTGGAATTAAATCATTTATCATACTTCTCGTTATTATCGGATAAACAATTCCTATTAACGAAACCAGAAATGACGCAATCATATCCAGAATAAATATCTTTTTATGTGGTTTATAGTAGCTTAAAAACTTTCGTAACATTATAACATCTCCATTTATTTTATTAGAAATATTATATCACTTTCTTTAAAGATTGTAAAGACAATTTTTGGTTTATAAAACACTTGATTTTTAATGGAAAATAGTGTATAATATCTCATAAATGTAATAAAATTAATAATAGAAAGGAAGAAAACTATGTTTCAGACAATTACAGCTTATGCAGATGGAGCTACTACAACAGCACCAACTGCTCAATCAGCAGGAATTATCGAATTGATTATTAGTCTTTTGCCAATGATTTTGATTTTCGTATTATTTTATTTTATGATGATACGACCACAAAGAAAACAACAAAAAGCTCAACAGGCAATGAGAAATGCTTTAAAGGTTGGCGATAAGGTTGTGACAATCGGAGGAATTTGCGGTAAAGTTGCAAAAATCAAGGATGAGTATATCTGGGTTGAATCATCTTTGCCAGGCGCTCCTGATGATA
>JAZNGS010000002.1:0-4455 GCA_045576555.1 Clostridia bacterium
CCGGTCGTACCGGATTTTGAGATTACGTTTAAGGATATATCCTTTCCTTCACATATGGAAAGAAGCTCTGTCAGAGCTGTCGTAGATATATTATTTCCTGCAAAGTATATGTCGGGTGTATCCTTTTTTAGATTATTATACAGCGGGCTCTTTACAAATTCAATTGCAGCTCTCGCGCCGAGATATGATCCGCCAATTCCTATGACAATCAGAATATCAGAATTTTTTTGAATTTTTTTAGCGGCAATCTTTATTCTTTCAAATTCATCCTTATCATAATTTACAGGCAAATCCAACCATCCCAAATAGTCGTTTCCTGCGCCTGTTTTGTTGTGTAACATATCATGTGCCGCCTTGACACAATCTTTCATTTTAGAAAATTCCTCATTCGAGAAAAATCCCAATGCTTTTTGATAATCAAAGTCTAAACTCTTCATTGAAATCACTCCAAAAAATTATTACTCTTCTACAATTATATTTTAATACATTTTAATAATAAAATCAAGTCTTATTTTCTCTTTTTGTAATTTTCTTTTATAGTTAACAAAATATTTTTTAATAATACTGCAAAAATGATAATAATTTACTTTTATCCGCAAATTTAGAAAAATTTTATCAAACAAACATTGCAAATTTTTTATAATTTTGATATAATGAAAAGTGGAGATGATTTATATGAGTAAAGCAGATAAAGTTTTTATTGAAAACTGCAAAGATATTCTGTCAAATGGTGTATGGGATAAGGATTACGATGTTCGTCCAAAATGGGAGGATGGAACCCCTGCATACACAATCAAGAAATTCGGAATTGTGAACAGATACAATCTAAAAGAGGAATTCCCTATTCTCACATTAAGACGCACATATTTGAAGAGCGCAATTGATGAGCTATTGTGGATTTGGCAAAAGAAATCAAATAATATCAACGACCTTTCCTCTCATATATGGGACCAATGGGCAGACGAAAATGGCTCAATCGGAAAGGCATACGGATACCAATTAGGAATTAAACACAAATATTCCGAAGGTGAATTTGACCAGGTTGATAGAGTCCTATATGATTTAAAAAACAATCCTCAAAGCAGAAGAATTATGACAAACATCTACAACCATGCTGACCTTTCTGAAATGGGGTTATATCCGTGTGCTTATTCAATGACCTTTAATGTCAGCGGCAACACTCTAAACGGCATTTTAAATCAGCGTTCACAGGATATGCTTGCTGCTAACAACTGGAATGTTGTTCAATATTCTGTTTTACTTATGATTATGGCACAGGTAAGTGGTCTTGAGGTCGGAGAGTTTGTTCATGTTATTGCTGATGCACATATTTATGAACGCCATATCCCTGTTATTGAAGAAATCATCTCAAACACTCCATACGATGCACCAACGCTTGTTATGGACAAATCAATAAATGATTTTTATAAGTTCACTCCTGACAGCTTCAAATTAGAAGATTATAAATATCACGAATTTACAAAAAAAATCCCTATTGCAATATGAGGAGAAAACATATGAAATTAATTGCTGCTGTGAATAATAATTGGGGAATTGGAAAAGGAAATGACCTTTTATACCACATTCCGACCGATATGAAATTTTTTAGAAGTAAAACAAAGGATAATATCATAATTATCGGCAGAAAAACACTGGAGTCCTTTCCAAATTCAAAACCATTGCCATACAGAATAAACATTGTCTTAACAAGAGACACTTCCTATGCGGCAGAGGGAACTGTTCTTTGCAATAACCTTGATGATGTTTTTAGCTACATCAAAACAGTTGACAAAGATGTTTATGTATGCGGCGGAGCTGAAATTTACAAACTATTATTGCCATACTGCGATGTGGCATATATAACTAAAATATATGATGACAAAAATGCAGAAAAATTTATGCCTGACCTTGACAATGATGATAATTGGGAGCTTTTTGAAAAATCAGAGGATATTGAAGAAAACGGATTGACTTTTTCATTTTGCACATATAAAAACAAATTCCCGATTACATATAGTAATCAGGAATAAAAACTTCTCTAAAATCAAGTCCTAAAATAAAATCTTTTTTTGACTTACCATCAACATAGAATTTGACTGTATCTATTCCCTCTATCGAGGTCAGAGAATTTACAATTGAATATATCATCAAAATCCCGTGAGTCTTATTCACGGGTTTATTTTTTATAAATGAATCCTCAAAGTTTACGAGTGCAGTTTTATCTTTAACCTCAACACTTATGCACTTTTCTTCATTTGGTATAACTCTTAAAATTTTGGGATTGTTATCCCTTCCCTCTATCAATTTTTTCACCAGCAACTTTGCAGCCCGTTCTTTTGAAATTTTACCAAGGTTTATATCCATTGGTACCAACCTTAACATTGAGTGGTCAATGTAATAGATTTTCGCATTAATATTTTTTATGTCCCTTTTTATTAATATACTTCCGCACAATATCACCGATAAAATAATAATTAACAAACTTGCTAAAATTTTTTTCATATGTATTCACTCTCCAAATAAAGACTCATTATCTATTATATGATAAATATTTTTATATATTACACTTTTTGGAAATTAAACATAAAAGAATATTTAAATTTGTTTTATTAAAAAATAAAGGTAAATATTAATTAAAAAGAGGTTATTAAATGTTTAGCTCAATTATTGTCATTACACAGTTATTTTTCACAGTTATAACAGGGCTTTATTTTCTTGGGCAATTGCGAAATCAAAGAGAGGATAAAAGCGGAATTAATGAGGACTCGCGTCATGTTATGGAGAGGTTAAATGCAATGAGAAGAATATCCTTATCCCCTCCTCTGACTGAAGAAACAAGACCTTCTTCCCTTGATGAAATCATAGGTCAGGAAGACGGAATAAAGGCACTCAAGGTTGCATTATGCGGAAAAAATCCTCAACATGTTTTAATCTACGGGCCCCCAGGTGTCGGTAAGACTGCTGCATCAAGAGTTGTTATGGAATTTGCAAAAAATTCAAACGGAACACCTTTTAAAAGGGACGCAAAATTTATTGAGGTGGATGCAACAATAATGCAGTATGATGAAAGGAGTATTGCAGACCCTCTAATCGGCTCGGTGCATGACCCTATTTATCAGGGCGCAGGTGCATACGGACCTGCAGGAGTTCCACAGCCAAAAGAGGGAGCTGTGAGCAAGGCTCATGGCGGTATTCTTTTTATTGACGAAATAGGTGAACTTCAAAGTATTCAAATTAACAGACTCTTAAAAGTTTTAGAAGACAGAAAGGTTAAATTCGAAAGTTCATACTATTCAAGTGGCAACAAAAATATCCCTCGCCACATTCACGATATTTTCCAAAATGGTGTTCCTGCTGATTTTCGCTTAATTGGCGCAACAACAAGGAGTCCTGAAGAGATACCACCTGCAATCCGTTCAAGATGTACTGAAATATTTTTTAATTCTTTAAATAAACAGGATATTTTGAAAATAATTGATAACACATTAAAAAAACTCAACATCTCACTTGATGATGAGTGCAAGGAATTAATATGTATGTACGCATCAAACGGTCGTGACACAGTTTTAATTCTCCAAACTCTATCTTCTCTGTTGGAGCTAAACAACAGGACAATTGCTGAAAAAAAGGATATTGAATGGATAATTGAAAGCGGCCACTACCCTATGAACTACAGTTATTCAATTCAAAACGGAGAAAGCATCGGAAGAGTTCATGCTCTTGCTGTTACCTCTCAAAACAACGGTATGGTTATACCTGTTGAAGCAACAACCCGCGCATCAAAACTTAAAAACTCATCAATCAGGTGCGGTGGCATAACAGAAAGCGAAACAATAAAAAAAGGACATCAAACACTCACAAGAACAAGTACAGCTAAAACTTCAGTCGATAATGTTTTAACAGTATTAATAAACTGTCTTGGTGAGAAAATAAAAGATTTCGATATTGACATCAATATACCCGGAGGTATCCCAATTGATGGTCCCTCTGCAGGAATAGCACTCTTTCTTTGTTGTTATTCAGCGCTTACCAAAACACCTGTTCCTAACACCCTTGCCCTCACAGGTGAAATTTCTATAAAAGGTGATGTTTTACCTGTTGGAGGAGTGCGTTCAAAAATAGATGCCGCAATATCGGCAGGCGCAAACAAAGTTATAATTCCAAAATCTAACTACTGCTCACAACTCGAAAATCTGAATATAGAAATTGTGCCTGTAGAAAATATTAGCGAAATCATTAAAATAATTTCAAAAAACGAAAGCAACCAAACAGAATTGGCGATTGCAGAAAAAATATAAAAAAGATGCTGATTTTACAGCATCTTTTTTCTACTTACCAACACAGAAATCATGAAATACTGCCGCAACTATATCATCCGACACAACTGCACCTGTTATTTCACCCAACGCATCAATTGCAAGATTTAAATCAATTGATGCAATATCGGAAGGCATT
>JAZNGS010000003.1:0-7540 GCA_045576555.1 Clostridia bacterium
GTATTAAATTTTGATATGGTGGAAACAAAGAAAAGGACTTTGTCCCACAGTTGAAGATAAAAACATGTGGTCAAACTCAGTTTTTTTACATTTTTTGAGACAAAACAAAAACCTCAGAAACCGCTTGGTTACTGAGGTTTAAGGTGGTCGGGATGACAGGATTTGAACCTGCGGCCTCTTCGTCCCGAACGAAGCGCGCTACCAAACTGCGCTACATCCCGATATAAAATATTCGATTGTTTTGTATCTCCCGTGTCTGTGGGATAACATGTGGTCAAAACTTGTTTGACCACATGTGTTTTGTTTTTTTAGTCGCCGTAAAGTGGCGGTGTTAAAAGGTTTGTGGGAGTTCGGCTGGATACTTGCGAATTGAATAGTACCGTGTCCCAAACGAAGCGCGCTACCAAACTGCGCTATATCCCGAAACACCAGAATATTATACCATATCTGTTTTCTTATTGTCAATATAAAATATAAAATAAAATGTAAAAGGAGCCAATCAATAATCGGCTCCCCACATATCAATCGTGCTTTTTGTTGCAATCTGCACAGCAATGACTGCAATCGTGTGTTATTCCCAATTCAACACCGTTTCTTTTGTAATAATCATCAATTGCAGAGTGAATTGCCTCCTCCGCCAAAACAGAACAATGTACCTTTTCAGGCGGAAGTCCGTCTAGTGCTTCCATAACCGCTTTATTGGTAAGCTCCAATGCTTCTTTGACAGTTTTCCCCTTTACCATTTCAGTAGCCATTGAGCTTGTTGCAATAGCAGCACCACAACCAAAAGTCTTAAATTTAACATCTTTAATTGTGTCGTTCTCAATATCCATATATATTTTCATTATATCTCCGCATTTTGCGTTTCCGACTTGTCCGACTGCATTTGCACCCTCAATTTCTCCGACATTTCTCGGATTTTCAAAATGGTCCATAACCTTTTCGCTATACATAAAATCAATTCCTTTCCGAATTTTTTAACACCTCTTCATATAAAGGTGACATCATTCTCAATCTCTCAATTATTGGAGGAAGTACCTCTAATACATAATCAATATCCTCATCTGTTGTATCGTCACCAACACTCAATCTTAACGAGCCATGCGCAATCTCGTGCGGTAAGCCTATTGCAAGAAGAACATGAGATGGGTCTAATGAGCCTGACGCACACGCACTTCCACTTGATGCGGCAACGCCTTTCATATCAAGCATCATCAATATTGATTCACCCTCAATATATCTGAATGAAAAGTTCACATTATTGCAAAGTCTGTCTTCTCCAACAGGACCATTTAATCTGCAATAAGGAATTTTTTCCAAGATGCCATTTATAAGCTTTTCTCTCTTCTTTGTCATTTCTGCAATATTTTCATCAAGATTTTTTGTCGCAATTTCAATGGCTTTTGCCATTCCCGCCATTCCTGCGACATTCTCTGTTGCAGCTCTCTTTCCTCTTTCCTGTCCGCCGCCATGTATAAGATTAGAAATTTTAACTCCATTTCTTATGTAGAGTGCGCCAACACCCTTTGGACCATGGAATTTGTGTGCAGACATTGATAATAAATCGATTCCGAGTTCTAACACATCAATATGCATATGACCTATTGCCTGAACTGCATCGGTATGCATCAAAACATTATGAGCTTTTGCGATTTTTGCAATTTCTGCAATTGGCTCAATAGTACCAATCTCATTGTTTGCAGTCATTATTGATATTAAGATCGTTTTATCTGTTATTGCATTTTCAACATCTTTGGGATTGACTCTTCCAACCTCATCCACAGGAAGATATGTCACCTCATATCCGTTCTTTTCCAAGAACTCACAAGCACCCAAAATTGCATGATGTTCAATTGAGCTTGTTATGATGTGATTTCCCTTATTCTTATATGCATCTGCAATTCCCTTAATCGCCCAGTTATCTGCTTCACAACCTGAGCCTGTGAAGTAAATTTCATTTGTTTTTGCACCGATTGCACTTGCTACAGTTTCCCTGAAATTCAAGACTGCCCTCTCTGCAACTCTGCCAACTTCATAAAACTTTGACGAAGCATTTCCATAATGCTCGCTGTAGTATGGAAGCATTGCAGACAAAACCTCTTCTTTTAAATATGTTGTTGCGTTATTATCCAAATAAACAGACCTGTTCATTATATCATCTCCTAATACAAATGCACAAAATAACATTTGAATATCCATTCATATGTTATTTTACATCACGCACTGAACTTTGTCAATATTTTATACCAAATATATCTAAATTATATCAAAAAACACTATACATTTTAAAATTTTTAGTATATAATATTGCTATATACTATAAGAAAGGTGAAATGATATGAAAACTGCAGCAATCATATGCGAATTTAATCCATTCCATAATGGCCATAAATATTTGATTGAACAAGCAAAAAAGACAAATGATGCTGTCGTTTGTGTTATGAGTGGCTCTTTTGTTCAAAGGGGAGATGTTGCAGTTTTTGATAAATGGACCAGAGCAAAAGCCGCACTTCTATCAGGAGCCGACCTTGTTGTTGAGCTACCTGTTTGTTTTAGTCTTAATTCTGCCGAGAGATTTGCTTATGGAAGCATCAATCTTGCAGATAGTATGAATGTTATTGATACATTGTTCTTTGGTTCTGAATGCGGCGATGCCAATACTCTTTTAAATGCTGCAAATATCTTATTAAATGAACCTTTAGAAGTATCTGCAAAGATTAAAAAATATATGTCAGAGGGAATGAGGCACCCTGTTGCAAGAACAAAAGCATATTCCGATATTCTTGATAGTTCGGTCATAGGTGAGCCAAACAACATTCTTGGAATTGAATATATAAAAGCATTAATAACAAAAAACAGTCCGATTATTCTTCAGACCGTCAAGCGAAATTCTGTTTCTCACGATGACCCAACTCCATCAGGATGTTTTGCATCTGCATCTGCAATCAGAAAACTTATTGAAGAAAACGGAAATATTAATGAGCTTGTTCCCAAAAAAATCATTTCATTATATAAAAATCCTATAAAATTAAATGGTCTTGATGAGATATTAAGATATAAAATACTGAATATGACAACCGAAGAATTAGCAGAAATAAATGGGGTTTCTGAAGGTCTTGAAAACAGAATAAAAATAGCTTGTAAAGAATGTACGAGTTTTGATGAAATCAGTATATTTGTAAAATCAAAAAGATATACTCTCTCAAGAATAAGAAGAACTCTTTTATCTATATTGGTTGGTATTGATAAAGAAATTGCAACAACTCCACCCTCTTACTTGCGCGTATTAGGCGCTAAAGCAAAAGGAAGAAAAATTCTCTCTGAAGTAAAGAAAAAATCCGATTTGACTATTATCACAAAAACCGCGGATTTTAAAAACTTTAATAAATCACTCGAATACGATATAAAGGCAACTGATATTTATAATATTATACAGGGAAAGAAAACAGGTGAAGATTTTTATAAATCCCCAATTATGATATAAAAAAAGTATAGATTATCACTAATCTATACTTTTATTTTTTTAATTATCTTGCAGCCTTTGCAGTTTCAACCAACTTTGCGAATGCAGCAGGGTCAGCAATTGCAATTTCAGAAAGCATCTTTCTGTTAATGTCGATATTAGCTTTCTTCAAGCCATTCATAAATGTTGAATAGTTCATACCATTCATCTTTGCAGCAGCAGAAATTCTTGTGATCCACAATCTTCTGAAATCTCTCTTTCTGTGCTTTCTTCCGATATATGCATTCTGCATTGAACGCATAACAGCTTGGTTTGCAGTTCTGTAAATTCTGCTTTCTCCGCCTCTGAAGCCTTTTGCAAGCTTCAAAACTTTCTTATGTTTCTTTCTTGTATTTAAAGCACCTTTAACTCTTGCCATTGGTCATATACCTCTCTTTCCGATTACTTGTATGGAATAAGCTTTTTAATTACAGCTGCATTTGCTGCTGAACAATAAGCCTGCTTTCTCAAATGTCTCTTTCTCTTTGTTGTTTTCTTGTTAAGAATGTGTCTTCTAAAAGCTTTATTCATCTTAACTTTACCCTTTTTTGTAAGGTTAAATCTTTTTGCTGCACCTCTGTGTGTTTTTATTTTAGGCATTTGTAACACTCCTTCCAAATTTTAAATATTACGCCAACGAGGTTAAAAACATAACCATATTTCTTCCCTCAAGCTTTGGTGTTTTATCCATATTGCCATATTCTTTAACATTTTCAGCGAATTTTAATAGCAAAGCCTCGCCCATCTCTGAATGACTGATTTCTCTACCTCTAAATCTCACCGAAACCTTAACCTTGTCGCCATTTTTCAAAAATCTGATGGCATGATTGCATTTTGTGTTGAAATCATTAGTGTCGATTGACGGTGAAAGCTGAACTTCTTTTGTGTTAACAACTTTTTGATTTTTGCGGTTTTCTTTTTCTCGTTTTGCAGCCTCAAACTTATACTTTCCATAGTCCATGATTTTACATACAGGCGGCTGGGCGTTAGGAGAAATCTTAACAAGGTCATATCCCTTGTCTTGTGCCATTTCCCAAGCTTCCTTGCCTGACATAATACCTAATTGTTCACCATTGTCACTTATAACTCTGACTTCTGCATCACGAATTTCTTCGTTGATTTGCAATTCTTTGTTAGCTATATAAATCCCCTCCAATTTAAAAAATACAACAAAAAAACGGATACAAAACTATCCGCAAAATATCCGTTCAAAAAGAACCAATATCTACCGCAAAACCTTTGTCGTACGGTGAGAGCGGATACGCTCTGCTTGTTTTTACCAACTAATTTTAGCACACTATTTAAAGTTTGTCAACACTTTTTTATAAATAATTTGAATTTTTTTACTACAATTTTACTTTACATATATTTTTATTTGTGATAAAATATTTATAAATATTTTGTGAGAGGATACGCTTATGGAATCTAAAGATGTTTTGACATATTTAAAAGATAATCTTGAAACTTTTTCAAAGAGGCAAAAGCTGATCGCTTCCTATATTCTTGAAAATTATGACAAAGCCGCATATATGACTGCCGCGGCATTGAGCGACACTATTGGAGTAAGCGAATCAACTGTTGTTCGTTTTGCTGCCGAAATAGGCTTCGAAGGATATCCTCAAATGCAGAAAAGATTAAAACAATTAACTGTTACTCAATCAAATTCCTTAAAGCGTATGGAAATTGCATCAAGACATCTTGATGATGAGAATATTCTTTCTTCTGTTTTAAAATCAGATGTGAGAATGATTGAGCATACTCTCGAAGAAATTGACAAAAAACAATTTGACAGCGCTGTAAATGCAATTTTAAGCGCTAAAAACATATATATCACAGGGGTCAGAAGTGCCGCATCGTTAGCTACATTCACAGATTTTTATCTGCGTCTTTTATTTGATAACACAAAGCTTATAAGCTCGGCTGACCCTGCCGATATGTTTGAGCAGACAATGCACATAGACGAAAATGATGTCATAATCGGAATGAGTTTCCCAAGATATTCAAAAAACATTATAAAACTTTTAGAATATGCATCAAAAAGAGGTGCGACTGTAATCGGTATAACCGACAGTCCCTCCTCCCCTATTGCAAGAATTTCAACCTACGCGCTAACCGCAAAGACCGATATGAATTCATTTGTTGATTCACTTGTTGCGCCTTTTAGTGTTGTTAACGCATTAATTGCGGCATTGGGTATGAAACAAAAGGAAAAAATAAAAAATACATTTGAAAATCTTGAAAATATCTGGGACGAATACGAGGTATATGATAAAGAATGAGTAAAACTGCTATTGTAATCGGTGCAGGTCCCGCAGGAATGATTGCTTGCGGAACTTTGGCTAAAGTTTGTGACAAGGTCATATTAATAGAAAAAAACAAATTTCTTGGAAAAAAATTGAGAATAACTGGAAAAGGCAGATGCAACATCACAAATAATGCAGATATTGAGGAATTCATTAACAATGTTCCTACCAATCCAAGATTTTTATATAGTGCTTTTTATTCTTTTACAAATCAGGATATTATAAATCTTTTGGAAAGTCTTGGTGTTAAAACCAAGGTTGAGCGAGGAGAAAGAGTCTTCCCTGTTTCTGACTCTGCAAAGGATGTTGCCGATGCACTAAAAAAATACGCATTAGCAAAAAATGTTACACTTATTAATACAGATGTGACCGACCTTTTAACTGATGAAAACAAATTAATTGGTGTTAAAACAACAAAGGGTGTTTTTAATTGTAATTATGCCATTTTGGCAACAGGCGGACGTTCTTATCCCCTAACAGGCTCGGACGGAAAAGGTTATGAATTAGCACAAAAACTCGGACATACAATAATTGCACCGACTCCGTCATTAGTTCCGATAGTGACCAACGAAAAATGGGTTGCTGACCTTATGGGGTTAGCACTTAAAAACATTGAGATTTCTGTTTTTAATTCAAAAAACAAAAAAATATATTCCGACTTTGGAGAAATGCTTTTCACGCATTTCGGTGTAAGCGGCCCTGTTATACTTTCTGCTTCCGCACATATGAAGAATATAAAAAAGGAAAGTTATACAATTTCAATTGACTTAAAACCTGCACTTGATTTTGAAAAGCTTGACAAAAGAATTTGCAGGGATTTTGAACAGCTTAAAAATAAGCACATAATAAACGCGCTTGATGAGCTTTTACCAAAAGCGTTAATTCCTGTTGTGATAAAACTTTCCGAAATTCCTGAACATAAGGCTGTTAATTCAATCACAAAAGAAGAAAGACACGCACTTATTAATACAATCAAAAATTTAAGAGTAAGTGTTAAAGATTTCAGACCTATTGAAGAAGCAATCATAACATCAGGCGGAATTAAAGTGTCGGAAATCAATCCATCAACTATGGAATCAAAAATTATAGAGAATTTATATTTTGCAGGCGAAGTGATAGATGTTGATGCATATACTGGCGGATTTAATCTGCAAATTGCATACTCAACAGGTTATCTTGCCGCAATAAGCATAAACGAAAAATACAAGTCAGGAGATGAATAATAATGACTAATGGTAGTAAAGAAGTGTCAAAAGCGGCAATTAATCTTGCAATGACTAATGACAGAGCGGAAGAAAATGAATTAAAAGAAAGTCTTTCAAAAAATGGAATTTTATGTGCTGCCATAGACTTTGGCGGAGAATTTTCAAATGCAGTTACAAAAATTATTGAAAAAGCGGTTGTTGCAGCAAAAAGAGAGGGTGTCATAACAGATACTCATGCCGAAGAAGGGGCTGTTGCAGGTGCAACCCACGAAGCAATTTCACAAATTATAACCAAATCAATAGGCTTGAATATCGGCGGGAAAATTGCTGTCGCACGATGCGGCTCACATATCTGCGTATGTGTGTTCTTCGCAGTCGGACTACTTAATATGAACGATGTGGTTATCGGTCTTGGACATAGAGCAGTATAACAAAAAATCAGGGTATATATGAAGTAGTCAATACTTTGTAGACACAAAAAAGAATATTTTAAGCTGCCTGTTCAAGTCTGTATTGAACAGGCGGCTTTC
>JAZNGS010000004.1:0-2782 GCA_045576555.1 Clostridia bacterium
TCGCGATATAGTGAAAAAGGTCTGTTTTATATCAGACCTTTTTTTGTTTAAATGCTTGATATAACACAATAAATATGTTATAATAATATGATAACAAGATTAGGGGGTGAGAAATATGAATATAACAGATGATGCAATTCGCGCTATATGTTCTCAAAACATATATAAAAGGGGATTGGAATATTCTAAGGAAGGTCGTATTCATATTAAAACCCGTGAAGAAAATGGTATTACTGCTGTTGCTGACGGAGAAAGTGTTTATAGCATCAGAATTGATTTTGATAATGATAAAATTTTGAATGCTTTTTGCACTTGTACTTATTGTCAGACAATGGGGACTGCTTGTAAGCACATTGTTGCAACACTTAAAAAAAGACAGTCAGAGCTTTTAGAAAAAAGCGTTGTTAGTGACAAAAATGACGATTTGGCACAGTATCTATGCTCACAGTTTGCAGATAACTGTTTTTCAAAAAAACGTCTTAATATGAAATTTGTTTTTTCAATTACATCAAATGAAGAGAGAAAATGCGATTTTGGTATTGAAATTTTGTGCGGTTTTGAAGAGCCTGTGAGAATAGAGAGAATTTATGATTTTTTGGAAAGCTATCAAAATGGTGCAGATTATAAAATATCAAAACATACAGCAATAAATTCATCAAGGTATTCTCTTGGTGAAACAGAAGAAAAAATCATAAAAATTCTGTGCGAGGCTTATCAAAACAGAGTTTATAATGAAGAATATAATCCGAGAATTTCAAGGTTATATATTGCGTCACAAACTGCAAAGAGAATTTTTCCGTATCTATTAAATTGTGAATGTGATTATTACTATAATTCAATCCAATTAAAGGACTATCGTGTGATTGAAGACAATCCTGATATATTGATAGATGTCAATGCAACTGATGATGAAATATCGCTTAATGTTTCCGAGAGCGGAACTGCGTTGTTTCCTGACGGAAGCTGGTATTTGTATGATGATTGTTTTTATCATACGCAAGTAGAATGGCGAGAATGGTTCATGCCAATTTACAATTCCCTGATGAGTGAGAGCAGAACACAGATTGATTTTCGCGATAGTGCAAGAATAGATTTTGCCACATATGTCTATCCAAAAATCAGGAATAAGCAAGGGGTTGTTACAAGTGGTGTTGAATCTATACTTGTGAATGAAAAGCCTGATTTTTCGGTATATCTCGATTATGATAAAAAATGCGTCAGCGCAGTTTTAATGGTTAAATATGGTGCAATAGATATAAGAATTCCTGCGAATAATCCAAATAGCGACAAAATAGTTATAAGAGATGTTTCGGGCGAAGATAGACTTATTTCTCTTTTTGAAAGATTTGCGTATCTTGACGGAACATATACACTTTTGGGTGATAGTGAGATATACACCTTTATAACTGAAACGATTTCGGAATTATCAAAACTTGCAACAGTATATGCAAGTGATAACTTTAATAATCTTATAAACAAAAAGGACATAAGCCTTAAAACAGATGTAAAATATAATAAAGGCATTGATTTATTAGAGGTTGGTTTTGAAACAGAGCTGAATTCTGAAGAAATCTATGGGATTTTGAATTCAGTCAGAATGAAGCAGAATTTTTATAGATTAAAAGACGGTGCGTTTGTAACCATTGATGAGGAAACAGCAAGGAATTTTAAAATTCTTGACGCATTGAATTTTCAGGAAAGGGACATAAAAATACAGACAAAAACTCTTTCAAAATATTATGCTTTTTATCTTTATGCTCTAAAGTCAGAGGGTGCAATTTCAACTGATGATGCGTTTGATGAATTGGTAGAGGGTATAAAGAGTATTTCGGCGGATATTCCTGATTATCTTGTTAATGTGTTAAGAGATTATCAGGTAAAGGGAGTTAACTGGATAAAACAACTTTCGGAGCTTGGTTTTGGCGGAATATTGGCTGATGATATGGGTTTGGGAAAAACATTAGAGGTAATAGCCTTTGTGATGAGCGAAAAAAAGAAAAAACCTGTTCTCGTTGTTGCACCAAGTGCCCTGACTTATAATTGGATTAATGAAATTAATAAATTTGCACCATGTGCAGTTATAAAACACATTGATGGAACGAAAGAGGATAGAATTAATCTTCTGTCTCAAATAGAAAATGAAGATTTTGTTATAACCTCGTATCCTCTTTTAAGAAGAGATATAGCACACTATCAGGATTTGGAATTTTCATTTATGTTTATAGATGAGTCGCAAAACATCAAAAATCCTGATACTATGAGTGCAAAAGCGGTCAAAAAAATAAATGCCGAGAGAAAATTTGCACTTTCAGGCACACCTGTTGAGAATAATTTGTCAGAATTATGGTCTGTTTTTGATTTTGTAATGAAGGGTTATCTTAACACAAGACGAGAATTTTCCAAGGTTTATGACGGAATAAGAACATCGGACGACGGCGGAGAGGATTTGGAAGTTTTAAGAAAGAAAATCAAGCCATTTGTGTTAAGGAGACTAAAGGCGGATGTATTACACGAACTTCCTGAAAAAATTGAGAACACAATTTTCTGCGACCTTGTGCCTGAACAGAAAAAATTATATGAAGCATTTTTAGCTGCTGCAAAAAATGAAGTCAGCGAGCTTATAAACACTCGTGACGGAAGAATGAAAATATTAACAATTTTACTTAGATTAAGGCAGATTTGCTGTCATCCGTCACTTTTTGATTTGGGTTATAAAAAGGAGAGCGGTAAGTTAGAATATTTCTTGGAATTGATTGAACTAGCAATTTCCCAAGGGAGACGA
>JAZNGS010000005.1:0-5004 GCA_045576555.1 Clostridia bacterium
ATGGTAATAATTGCACCTATGCTTGCAGTTGGAATGAGTAAGAAACGCACATTATTTGCTGCATCACTCACAGGCGTAGTTGAAATAATCGGGACACTTTTAGGTTATTTTGCGGTTACAATCTCAAATGCAATTTTGCCATTTGCATTGGCTTTCGCAGGCGGAACGATGCTTTATGTAATCAGTGACGAAATGATACCTGAAACCCATTCACATGGGGGTGAGCGCGGAGCAACATATGCTTTGCTTTTTGGATTTTGTATAATGCTTTTAATAGATTTCTATTTAGGTTAATAATAAAAATAGGAAAGGAGGGAATGGTATGAAATATATTTGTGATGTTTGCGGTTATGAATATGATGAAGCAGTAGGTGATCCTGATAATGGAGTTGCTCCTGGCACAAAATGGGAAGATGTTCCAGAGGATTGGGTCTGCCCGATTTGTGGAGTTGGTAAGGATAACTTTTCGCAAGAATAATTTATAAGAGCAGGAGTTTTCTCCTGCTCTTTAAAAAAAATAAAAAAAATTTGCATTTTCTCTTTTATCTTGAAGAATTTTGTGTTATACTATTATTTGGATATGAAAAGGGGGCTAATAGAAATGGTAAAGATTGGTTTTGATAATCAAAAATATCTAAAAATGCAGTCAGAACAAATCAGAAAGCGTATTGCACAATTCGGTGGTAAGCTATACCTGGAATTTGGAGGCAAGCTTTTTGATGATTATCATGCCTCACGAGTGCTCCCAGGATTTGCTCCTGACAGTAAAATGAAAATGCTTCAACAGCTTAAGGATTATGTTGAAATTGTTATAACAATTAATTCTGAGGATATTGAGTGTAATAAAATTCGCAGTGATTTAGGCATTTCTTATGGTGACGATGTGTTGCGTCTTATTGATACATTTCGTGAAATGAATTTGTATGTGGGAAGTGTTGTCCTGACCAGATATAACGGACAACCCTCTGCGGAAGCATTTTTAAAACAACTTAATATGCTTGGTATAAAGAGCTACAAGCACTATACAATAGCCGGATATCCATCAGATGTTCAGCATATTGTGAGTGATGAAGGACTTGGAGCAAATGAATTTATAGAAACTGAACGCTCGCTTGTTGTCATAACTGCACCGGGTCCGGGAAGTGGTAAGATGGCAACCTGTTTGAGTCAATTATATCACGAGCACAAAAGAGGAATAACTGCAGGTTATGCAAAATTTGAGACATTTCCTGTATGGAATTTGCCACTAAAGCACCCTGTAAATCTTGCATATGAGGCGGCAACTGCCGACTTAAATGATGTCAATATGATTGACCCATTTCATTTGGAGGCATATGGCGAAACTGCTGTAAATTATAATAGAGATGTTGAAATTTTCCCTGTTTTAAATACTATGTTTGAAAGAATTCAGGGAAGTTCTCCATATAGCTCTCCTACAGATATGGGAGTTAATATGGCGGGAAATTGCATTGTCGATGATGATGCTTGCTGTGAAGCCTCAAAAATGGAAATCATCAGAAGATACTATTCAACAAGTGTAAATGTAATCAGAGGAAAATGTGACGAAAATCAGGTGAGAAAACTTGAACTGCTGATGAATCAGGCTGGAATTACCCCTCAATATTGTCCTGCAGTTCCAAAGGCACTTTCAAAAGCAGAGGAAACAAAATCGCCTGCAGGTGCAATGGTTTTACCAAATGGAAAGATTGTAACAGGTAAGACATCTTCGACACTCGGCGCTGCATCAGCTATGTTGTTAAATGCATTAAAGGAGCTTGCCGGCATTGATTCTGAAACAGATATAATAGAAGCACAGGTGCTTGAACCTATATGCAGTTTAAAAACTCAATATTTAAAACATAAAAACCCAAGACTTCATACCGATGAGGTACTTTTGGCATTAACAATATCATCACTCTCAAGTCCTGTTGCCGAGAAAGCAAAAGAACAGCTTATCAACCTTAAGGGAAGCGATGCTCATTTTTCAGTTATTATAAGTGAGGAAGATGAGAAAATTTTGCGTAGACTTGGAATCAATGTAAGTTTTGAAGCAAGATATGAAAATAAAAGATTATACCATAAATAAAAGAATACATACCCTAATATTACTTTGGGGTATGTATTTTTTTTGATGTAAATATACCTGTTAGGTATATGATAATCATTGCAAGAATGAGTGCAACTGTCAGGATTGAATAGACAGAACATATAAAAAAACCGGCGCTTATTTTTGCGTTCTGTGTATTTGATAAAAAGACGCTTGTTGTTACAGGAAATAGATTTAATAGGATAAATGTATAAAAAATTGCAAAAATAGCATGCAGCAATTTTCCGATAATATATGGCTTTAAGCTTAAATTTGATTTTGTGCATATTCCCATAACCTGCATATGAACGCTAAACCCTGCAAATGCACAAACTCCTGCAGACATAATGAGCTTTGAATAAAGCGAAATATTAAGATAGGATATATTCAAAAGCCCTGATGTGAATTCAAAACCGCTTTGAAGGATTGCTCTTGCTGTGTCATTAACAGTAAACATATCCATAATTAGATTTGCCATAACACTGCAAAAAATAACACTTGCGCATACAGTTAAAATGCTTTGTATTGAGTTTGTGAGCACAATAGAAAAAAGTTCGGAGATAGTCTTTTGTTTGGTTTCGACTTCAGATTGAGGTGCATTAAAATCTGTTGGCTTATAAAAACGAAATAAAATTCCAACACTGATTGCACCGAGAATATGAGCGCAATATAAAAGTATACCTGCTTGTGGGCTATGGTACATTGAAACCCCGACAGCACCGAGTATAAATAACGGACCTGAATTGTTGCAAAAAGCTAATAGTCTTTCAGCTTCGGACTTTGAAATATAAAGATTTTCGTGTAATTGACAAGCAGTTAAAGCACCGAGAGGATAGCCGCTCACCAATCCAAGAATGAATGCGGCGGAGCCTGTTGGGTTGATATTAAAAAGAGGTTTCATAAGAGGTTTGAAAATTTTTGATAAGACCTCGCAAAATCCTGAATAAACCAACAGTCCCGAACACACAAAAAAAGGAAAGAGTGAGGGTATGATAATTTCCTCGCACAGTTTGATTCCATTTTGAGCATATATTATCGATTTTTCAGGATTTAGAACAAGAAGCGTTACAAGAAAAATCAATATGGAGTATATAAATAATTTTTTCATAGACAATTCCTTCCTTTTTGTTAACTGATTAATATATATGAATTTATTTTCTTTTTATTGCATAAATTCAAATAAAGAATTACTTTTTTGTTTGAAAGGAAAGAATTGAATTGAAAAAAGGAATAAGGGAAAAAATTGCAGAAATGACTGATATCCCAAAGGATTTTATGATGAATTTGCCAAGAGTTACAATTTTGGGTAACAGGGAGATATATGTGGATAACTACAAGGGACTTTTAGAGTATTCACAAGAAACAATCAGCCTTGCAACGACAAATAAAATAATAATTATAAAGGGCGCAGAGCTTATGATAACAAGGATTGTTGAGGAGGCTGTTTTTGTTGGAGGAAATATATTTTCAGTGGAATTTGCATCAAAGAATAAAAGGAATAAAAAGATAGATGAAATGAACAAAACTTTTGATGCATAATATATAAAAAGTAAAAAATAAGAGGTTTTTTAATATGTTTTTTAATAAAGTCTTTCATTTTGTGAAAGGATATGTTATAATAAATGTATCGGGATTGAATATCGAACGGTTTTTATACATATGTGTAAAACGCGGACTTGAACTTTTTAGGATAGGGAAAAGGACGGATAAAGGTGTTGAAGTATGTATAAATTTAAGAGATTTCAAGAAGATAAGACCTGCCAGATATAAATCAAAGGTCAAAATATGCATTTTGAAAAAATGCGGATTACCTTTTTATTTGAAAAAAGCAAAAAAAAGATGCGTTTTAATTGTGTGCCTACTCATTCTATCAGTCTTTTCATTTGTTTCATCGAATTTCATATGGTCGATAGAAATTAAATCAGAGGATGGGACTGTTACAAAAGAGATACTAAATGCAATTGATATTGCAGGAGTTCGTATCGGGGCATATAAACCACTATTGCCTGAAGGAGAAAAAATTAAGAGTATTATTATGAATAATACTAACAATATTGTTTGGGCATGGGTTTACATAAAGGGAACAAAAGCTGTAGTTGATGTTAAAGAGGGAATACCTGCACCAGAAGTTGTTGATTGGTCAACTCCGTGTGATATTGTGGCCATTAGAGATGGATTAATCGAAGAAATTGTTGAAAAAAATGGTGATGCAAGAGTTGAGGTTGGGAATACTGTTGCAAAGGGTGATATACTGATTGCAGGCACATTGGACTCACCTGATGGGACATATAAACTTGTTCACTCGATTGGTGATGTTTATGCAAGAGTGTGGCACGAAAAAAGTGATGAATATAAGCTCTACCTTGAGGATGAAGTCCCAACAGGGAAAAAGAAAGATTTTATAACCTTAAAACTTTTTTCAAAATGTTTTGATTTATATTTGAATGAAAATATCGATTTTTTGGATTATAGTATTGAGGAAAAATTGTCTGAATTAAAACTTGGGAAGGACAATTTTTTAGGAGTTGGGTTTTATAAAAAGACATATAATGAAATAAAAAGAGAAAAACTGAAAATTTCAGTTGAAGAGGCTTTGGAAATTGCAAAAAATGATTTGGAAATGCGAATTTCAAAGGAACTGTTACCTTGTTCAACACTTACGGATAAGAAAATTACTTATGAACAAATTGATGACGAAACAATCAAGGTAACGTTGACAATGGAATTTGTTGAGAAAATAGGGATAAAGGTTCCCTTTAAGCTATGAATTAGAAAGGATGTAATAAATTGGACCAAAGACAAGTTCAAATACCTGAAGGATTTGATATTTCGGAATTTTTTGGAGATTTCGATTCTAATGTTAAACTTTTGGAAAAAGCATTATCAGTTACTATTGTGGGCAGAGATAATGTGATTAA
>JAZNGS010000006.1:0-4466 GCA_045576555.1 Clostridia bacterium
GGTCGGTCTGCTCACATTTAAGGGAAAACAAAAATTTACCAAAGCCGATATTACCGAGTTTGAATGCTGGGCAGAAATTGAGTGCGGTGCTGAATGGGGAGTTCATTTTGAGGAAGTCCCTATAAAAACAAAGCAAGGCAATATATATGTTTCTTTCAGTACAGGAAATATAATCATTCTAAGACCGCCTATAAGAGAATAGTGAATATAAGCGAGGCAGAAATGTCTCGCTTTTCTCATGCAGAAAGGAGTATAAATGCGATACGAGCTAATCCATTTTTGCGAAATAGATGGAGAAGCTGTTAAAAGTTATTGCACTATACATAATGAGAATATCGGAAAGAATCTCGGCAACATTGAAGAAGTGGATGAAAAGAATCTTAAACCTTTTAATTTTATGGTTGGAGGGACACCCTGTCAAGATTTCAGTATATCGGGAGCCAGAAAAGGAGCAGTATGGAAATGCAAAAACTGCAATACGGAATATAATCCGTTGACAGTGCATGCAGATATAAGAAAACAATGCCCTAACTGTGGCAGTGAAGATATTGAAAAAACAAGGTCATCACTGCTTGTAGAATGGCTCAGAATCCTAAAATATGTAAGACCTGATGTAGCAATCTATGAGAATGTAAAAAACATTTTAAGTTCAAGTTTTAATAAAATGTTCGGACTTTTTATAGAAGAGGTTATGTCATACGGTTACAACATATACATGGGAGTCCTTAACAGCAAAGGATACGGAATACCTCAGAACAGAGAAAGACTCTACATAGTAATGATAAAGCAAACTGTTGACAATGGAAAATTTAAGTTCCCCGATCAGGAAGAAAACATCGGTAATCTTAATGACTTTTTATTGCCTGTAGATATGTCAGACTTTTATGAAACAAGGGTTCCGGATATCTATATCCAACAAAGCATAAAACCCTCTGTCAGAAAGGTGTATGAAAGAGACATTGAGAACATTATATCCTGCAAAAAGGATATGTATCAGTGCCTCGTAAAAAGCGGATTTCAGGATTGCAAGGTTGGACTTACACTCGCACCAACCCTAAGAGCAGGGAATCCACATACCGCTGTATTTGACGGAAAAAGGATAAGAAAGCTTGAACCTCTTGAGAATGTGTTGCTCATGGGATTCGAAAAAGAAGACTATGAAAAGATGAAAAACGCAGGAGTCAGTAACGCACAGATATATAAGCAGACAGGAAACTCAATAGTAGTAAATGTTTTGCTTGCCATCTATCGCAAACTGTATATTGCAATGCCGTACTTGTTTAATGACATACGGCTCGGAAGTTTTTTCAGTGGGATAGGAGCCTTTGAAAAAGCGCTTGTTATCTTAAAAAATGAATTGGAAAGAGGTGAAATTAGTGATACTTGGAAATGAAAAATTCACATATGAAGAAGTGGAATTGATTGCAACCTATGAAGAATTGTATAAAATTCCGGAGAGTGAAAAAGTCACTGACTGGTGGGGAGATATGCATATGCATGAATTCAAACATATGGCACAGCCTGAAAAGGCGAAAGAAATGCTTGAAAAATCCTTAAAAGCAGTCAATATGACGAGAAAAGAATTGGCTGATTTTCATTATGTTTACAGGTCAAGACTCATAGAAAAAATGAAAGACAATATGCCTCAAAAATATGAAGCTGTAATCATATTTAACAAGCCGATGCTATTCACTAATCTGAGGATTGAAGATAAAGATGTTCCTGATGGAATGTACCGATACGACATCAGAGATGGCGGTATGGATGGCAACATGTGTGAACTGAAAGACTATGTTGCAGTTAATCATTGGGGAACAGTACTGAGCAAGGATGCAATAGAGCCAAGAATCATCGATGGAGAGGAAATGACTTCTGCAAATGGAATTCTCATGACAGATGATGACTATAACTACACAGGAGAAGAATTCACAGCAGATGAATTTCTTGAAAAATATGACTACCTTGTATCCGAGTATTGTGAGCCTGAACAGACAAACGAAATGACTATGGGATAGGAGGTGTTTCATAGATGAAACTTGAAAAAATTTCATTCAATTACAGCGTTGAAAAACTCCGTGGAATCAAAGTTCATTCACCTGAAGTTTATGAAAATCTTGAAACACATTTGGCAGAAGGCATGGACAAAATATATCGAAGACATGTACCAAAATCAACAAGAATGTATATCGAAGCCATGCTTGCCGCTGAAGAAAATGTTCCTGGAAAGGGTGGTAATAAATGAGTAAATACAAACCATCTCTTATTGAAAAAGAAACAATAATTCTCTTCAACGAAGAGGAGAATGAAGCGGAGATTTATACATACAATCGCAAATTAATTGCTAAACTCAAAAGCCATCCTACGGTAGCAAGATTGAAAAGAAAAGATGATACCGGAGCTTATACCTTCACTGTACCTAAACAACGAATGAGTATAGTGATAAGAAATCCTATATCGGAAGAACATAGGAAAAAATTAAGCGAACATGGTAAAAGGCAGGTCGGTAAAGGGGTTATATATCCCAAAAAAGAAAAAAAGAACTGATATAAGGGCTTGATACCAACCTATGAAGATAAAGTATTTTTTGCGAAAAGTAATATAGGCTTTTTTGACCACAGAAACGAATAAAACACAATTCACATCATAATACCTGACAGCACCAACTCTCTGAAACAGGTCGCAAAAATCGGCTTTTAGCACGATAAGTCGGCAAAATAAATTTAAGCAGGAAAAAGCAGTGGTGTCGGCGAGCCGTCACAACTGCCTCAAACACCGACCGGCAGTGCCGTTCGGGTGGTGTCTTAAAATCGAGGTTGGTGCTGTTTTGGTGAAAATGACTTGTTAAATGCGGTTGTTTAGCGGTTTGAGTGGTGTTTTGGGTGGTGTCAAAGCTGAAAGGAGGAAATTATGGAAAAGAAACACATCAGTCTGTGGCTGGATGAAGAATTGCTGAAGGAATGCGATGAAATGATTAAAGATGGTTCGGCAAAGAATAGAAGCGAATATTTTGAGACAGCCTTAAAATTCTATAATGACTATCAAAAGGGCAAAGAATACGGAGAAATATTCGGGCAAACTTTGATGAAAGTATTTCAAGGCACAATGAACAGTTTCGGAAACAGAATGGCAAGGCAAATGTTCAAACAATCTGTTGAGACTTCTAAACTCTTTTGGCTCTTGGTTAAGAAAATGGAAATCAATCCTGAATTGGCAGATGTTCTGCATGAAAGTTGCACCGAAGAAGTAAAAAAAATCAATGGAGCAATTCAGTTTCCGTACAACGCAAAGGATGATGAATAATGCCAAAGATTATAGTTAAAATCAAACATCTTAAAACATCAAAATCCGTTGGTAATTTCGTCAATTATATTGCTAAAAGGGACTCGGTTGATATGTCATTAAATCAAAAAGTTTTGGTTGGTAAACCGACAAAAAAACAAGTTGATTTTATTGATAAAATGCTCGAAGAATATCCAGATGGAGCTGAGTCGTTTGAGTATGAAGAATACAAAAACAATCCAACAAAGCAAACAGCTTCAAATCTTATTACTCACTTGTCCGAAACAAATCCAGAATCGTTTGAAAGCAACGAAATATACTTAAATTACATTGCTACAAGACCGAAAGTTGAAATGATTTCTGAACATGGTTTGTTTGGAAACGAAGATGAAATAAATCTCGCTGATGCACGAAATGAAATAATCAATTCCAAAAGCGTTATATGGACTCCAATTGTATCATTAAAATCAGAAGATGCCATACGACTTGGATATGATAAAGCAGATGCGTGGCGAGAACTTATTCGGTCAAAACAGATGGACTTGGCTGAAATATTTAATATCCCGTTAGAAGATTTTAATTGGTACGGAGCATTCCATAATGAAGCAGGTCATCCGCATCTGCATATGGTTGTTTATTCGTCAGGAAGCAAGCGTGGATTTATAAATGAAACCAGAATTGAAAAAGTAAAATCATTGCTTGCAAATGAAATTTTCAAAGACGAGATGTATGAACTTTATGACAGCAAATCACATGCAAGAGATAAGATTTCAGATGAGGCAAAAAAGAAATTACATGCGATTGGCGACAGCATCCGTAAAAATGATTTTTCAAACTCAGAAGTATGCAGTTTGCTCGATGTACTTTCGCAAAGATTGTTGCTCTGTAAGGGAAAGAAAACATACGCTTATTTACCAAAAGAAGAAAAGCAAATAGTTGATGAAATCTTCCGCAAACTTGCTGAGAATGAAGAGATCAAAAATATGTATGATGAGTGGTGTAGTCTGCAACAAAAAATCGTAGGATTTTATCATGACAAACAAATTGAGTTCCCTCCGCTTGTTGAAAATAAAGAATTCAAAAAAATTAAGAATGCGATTGTTTCTGAAGCTGTTAACCTCGGAAACAATCTTTTTTTTGATAAAGAAGCTGATGAAAAAACAGAAGAAAAAAACAAGGAAGAGGAC
>JAZNGS010000007.1:0-1932 GCA_045576555.1 Clostridia bacterium
TATCTTTTACATATGTTTATGATTGGCCCTATTTTGAAAATCTGTTCTATCACTATAATTACAAGACTTTTTACGCCAATTTTAGTGATAGTGGTTTGCATTGTTTTATTTTATATAGGATATATATTAGCCCAGAAATTACACTTTGATGGTGTATATTGCACTATAACGGGTATCAGAGCAAAGCGTAATGTTAAAAAATAATTTAAGCTGCGATGTGTAGTGAAAAACTATATAATATATGCGTTTTATTTGCAGAAATTTATGATTGATTCAGATAAGGAGATATCTTATGATTTATATCGCAACTCATCACAGGGTTATTAATTTTGGAGCAGTATTGCAGTCTTATGCATTGCAACAATATTTAAATTCATTGGGATATGAGAATAAATTAATTCTGGTTGACAAAAAAAATATTGTGAGGAAACAAAAAAATATACCAAGATTGATATATAAGAAATTTCAGAATATTTATAAAAAAATTTATCGAAAAGATATAGAAAAATGTGAAAAAAATTTCAACGATTTTTTTGAAAATTATCATAAAACAACCAGAATGTATAAGGATTATGACGAATTAAAACAAAATCCTCCTACAGATGGGATGTATCTGTCCGGAAGTGATCAAGTATTTAATCCTTTAAATGATATGCCACATTTTTTTCTCAAATTTGGAGCTCCTGAAATTAAAAGAATTTCATATGCAGCAAGTGTGGGAATTAATGATATTCCGCAGTCACATAAAGATAGTTTTAGGGAAAGTCTGGCAGGCTTTGATGCTATATCAATAAGAGAAGAGTATTCAAAAGAGCTTGTGAAAAAATATTACAATGGTGATGTGAATGTACATGTTGACCCATCGTATTTGATACAAAAATCTGAATGGAAGAAGATAGCCAATAACAATTCAACAAAAAAATTAAAAAAACCTTATATATTGGTTTATGCTATTTACAGACCAAAATGGCTCAGTAAATATTTGAAAAAAATAAAACACGAGCTAAAATGTGATATTGTATTGGTATCTTATGGTTCGTTTGTGCCATTATATCATGACTATTATGTAAAGGATGCAGGACCAAGAGAATTTTTGGATTTAGTTGACAATGCTAAGATGATTATTTCCAGCTCATATCATGGGAATGTATTTGCAACTATTTTTAAAAAACCGTTTTATGCAGTAGTAAATCCTGATTCTCCTGCCAGAATTATGTCAATGCTGGAGTTATTTAATTTAAAAGACCGTGTTTTGACTCCTGACACTAAAATAAACCTTGATATTGATTACAGATATATGGAAAATAAACTTTCTGAAGAAATTGAAAGAACAAGAGAATACTTGAAAAAGGCAGTTGAAGAACAAAAATGAGTATAGAAAAAGTGGGGGAAAAGTGTATAGGATGTAATGTGTGCAAACAAATATGTCCTAAAAGTGCAATAAATATGATTTTTAGCGAGGATGGTTTTTTGTATCCTCAAATTAATGAGGAATTATGTGTAGACTGTGATTTGTGCGAAAAAAAATGTCCTGCTATTGATGAAACAAAATGGCAAAGTCTTGAAAAAGCATATTATGGTCGTTCAACCGATGCAGAAGTTGTATCAAAAAGCTCCTCAGGTGGAATTTTTTCTGTATTGGCTGATAAAGTGTTATCTGCAGATGGTGTTGTTTTTGGTGCCGCTTTTGATAAAAAGACGAAAACAGTAATATATACCAATACCGAAGAAGTATCTTTGGAGCAGTTAAGACGAAGCAAATATGTAGAAAGCTATGTTTTTGATAGTTTTGGTAGAGTAAAAAAATATTTGGACGATGGACGAATGGTTTTATTTGTTGGTATGCCATGTCACATTGTTGCATTAAATTTATTTTTAGGGAAAAATTATGACAATCTTATGACCTGTGATTTCATTTGCGGTGGTGCTGCT
>JAZNGS010000008.1:0-3231 GCA_045576555.1 Clostridia bacterium
TACTATACAACAAGAACTCCTGCAAGCAGAATTATTATGAAGGTGAATAATGAAGATGTTTCATACAATGTAGCAAGATGGCCAAATGAAGATGAGTTTGCTAAAATTGGCAGTGTACTTAATACAAATGCAGACGGAAACGGAATGAAATTTACAGCTTCTAACCCTTCAGCAAATATTAATAACTGGAATACTGCAGAATATGCTCTTATCCACGGATTCTTCGGAAAGTATGACTACGAATCTCATATAATCAATTTTTCAGAATATGATACTTCAGATAATGGGATTAAGAGTGCTGCAACAGAAATCAAATTATCTACGGACACTAACGGAAGATTTTTCGTAGAAAATCTTTTAGAAGAAATTGATGTTCCTGGAGAATGGTATATTGAAAATAATATACTCTATCTCTACCCTGTAGCAAATTCTTCCGAAGTTTCTATAGGCACATTGGCTGATACAATGTTTAAAATTTCAAATATTAATAATATTCACTTTGAAAACATTATCTTTAGCGGAAGTGTTGGAGGAGCATTTGAATTTAATAACGCAGATAACTGTGAAATTAAGGATTGCGAGATTAAGAACTTCACAGGTATAGCAGTTTCATTTGATAACTGTATTAATTCAGGAATTAAATCATGTGATATGACAAATCTAGGAAGTTGTGCAGTATGGATAGCGGAAAACAACCACAAAACAATGACAGACGGAAATGTTTATGTTACTGATTGTAAAATTGAAAATGTGGGTTCGTATTCACGAGTTGGTGGAACCGGTACTGCTGCTATAACCGTCAACAGGTACGCAATAGGAACAAAAATTACAAACAACAAAATTTCTGATGCAAAATGGTGTGCTATCGTTCTACTTGACCCAGTTAATACTTTAATCCAGTATAACGATATTTCTGATGTTCAGCAGGAATTTGGAGATGCAGGTGCTATATATTCAGGACAAAGTTTCATATCACAAGGAAATACAATTTCTAATAACTACATACACGATATAGAACCATATGATAGCGATGCAAACTATCTGTCTGCAATATATATGGATGATATGAACTGTGGATTTAACATCAACAGCAATGTAATTGTAAATGTACCTGTCGGAATGTGGCTTGGCGGCGGAAAAAATATTGATGTTCAAAATAACATTATCAAAGCCGGTGTTTCTTCTCACAACAAAGTACCTTATGCTATTTCTACAGATTCACGAGGAATAACTAATAATGTAGGCGAAACATACAGAAAGAATCTTATTGCACACATTAAACAATATCCACTATACAGACTGTCCTTCCCACATACAACGGATAAATATTATACTGACAGCAGCTATTTTCAACATCCTGTAAATAACACTGTGACAAACAATTTCTTCTATGGAAAGGACCAAGAGAAATCATACGATTCATGGACTGACGATTCGACCCTTAACAACAAAAATTCTGGCAACTCTCATATATATACATATCTTAAACCTAATTTATTTAAAGATTCAAACAGTAACTTTACAGTTAGTAGCAGTGATATAACATATATCAAAACTCAGCTTCCTGACTTCAAAGATGTTGAATTTGATAAAATCGGTCTTATCACAAAAAGATAATTAAATTTTAACAAACAAAAAAAATGGGTATTTTCGTACGAAAATACCCATTTTTTATAATTATCTTACTCTTTTATAACTAAATACTATGCCTCATCGATTATCCCTACATTAAAATAAAGTTTTCCGTGTTCTTCGGGAGCAATCTCTCCCTCGTCAAAAATTATCACTAATTCACATTCATCTGTTAAATAATATTCTTCATCACCCACAATTGACTCAAATTCTTTATAATAATCTATTTCTTCATCTGCTGACATCTGTTCTTTTATTCTTTCAGAAACCAACAATATCTTTTCTTCATCATTTTCCAGATATTCAATCAATGACATATCTTCAGATTCGTCAATTAGTTCTGTTTGGACAACCGCTATTCCCTCATTTGGTTCTGCTTGAGCTACCGCTATTCCTTCATTTGGTTCAACTTGTGCAACTGCTATTCCCTCATTGTTTGGTATTATTACAGGCTCTTCCCTCTTTACTTCAATAGTTTTTTCTTGAGTTTTTATATTATTTTTCTCAACTAGAGGTTGCTCTTTTGAAACTATTTCCTGACTTATTATAGCTTCATTAACATTTTGTTGTGGCACATTTAGCAATTCTTCATTGTCATTAATAGCAGAAACCAGGAATACTCCTACCGCTATGCAAGCCACTGCAGACATCGGTATGGATTTTACCAATTTATTATATCTGTATTTTGCTCGGATTTTTTTCTTTAATTTTAAATTGAGTTCTTTTGGAACTTCTTTTTCATCATTCATTAAAGAATTCATCATTTTATCAAACTCTGTCAACTCCATACACCTCCAATTTATTTTTAACATATATTCTTGCATTGTGCAGTCTGCTCTTCACAGTTCCAACAGGAACATCCATTGTTTTTGAAATATTTTCAATTGACATTTGTGAATAGTAGAACAAAAGAAAAGGTATGCGCATTTTATCGTCAAGTTGATTTACTATCATATTAATTGTTTCCCGAAGTTCTTTATTAATCATTTGTGATTCAGGTGTATCTTCATTCTTATATAGATTGCTTTTATTATCTTCATCAATGTATTCAACCGGTGCAATTCTATTTCGTCTTGCATATTTTCTTTTTTTATTATTCCAGAGCGAAATACTAATAGAAATTAAAAAGCTCTTGGGATTGTTGTCTTCATCAATTCTCTCAAAAACATCCATAACTTTTAAGAATGTATCCTGATAAAGTTCTTCAGCATCAAACTCATTGTATGTAAGCTTTCTGCAAAAGTTATATATATCCTTGCCATAGTCTTCAACCAATTTGTCGATATCCGATATTTGCATACTTTTCCTCCTTTACATAAAATATAGTCATTAAAAATAAAAAGGTTCATTTTTTTATCCTATATTATAATATCATAGCAAAAAAACAAATTCAATAAATTTTTTTTAAAAATTATGAACCTTTTTAAACCATATGACTATATCCATAGTGAACGAGGCGAAAAAAGCATCGTAAAAATTAATAAAAGAGAGGTAAGTGAAACTATGAAAAACACTACAAAGAAAATTCTTGCAGTATTATCTGCAGCAACAATCGCATTATCAGCTTCAATAGCAATGGCTGAAAATTCTGAAGATATT
>JAZNGS010000009.1:0-2677 GCA_045576555.1 Clostridia bacterium
AAATCATCAGCACAGCCAAGTCAATCAAGGTTGCAATTACACCGACAATCCCAAATTTTATCAGTTGTATTATGAGCTTTTTCACTTATCTTCACCTTTTAAAACTTTTTCATATACTCTTTATAAAAATCTTCCGCCAATGTTTCCGGGAGAGCTTTTGAATAATACCAACCCTGAATATAATCACAGTCGCTTTCTGAAACTAATTTATTTTGTTCTTCTGTCTCAACACCTTCGCATACAACCTTAAGCCCAAGCTCGTGAACTTTTGCGATAATGCCGAGAAACAGTTCCTTTCCTGCATCTGTTTCGGTTTGAAGCAAAATATTACGGTCGATTTTAACAATATCAACAGGATAATCACAAAGGCTTGATAGTGTTGCATATCCACTACCAATATCATCCAATGCAATACTAAATCCAAGTTCTTTTGTTTTTATAATATTATTCTTTGCCACATCCATATTCTTTTCGATTGAATCTTCTGTAATTTCAATCAGGAGGTTTCTTCTGTCAAAATCATACTTATCAGCTATTTCTTTTATCTTTGAAACAAAATCCTTTTCGGATATAGTAATTCTTGTAATATTGCAGGATATGGTAAGTTCATTAAAATCAGAATTTTTCCATTTGGAAAGTTTTTTGCAAACCATTTCAAACATATAGTAATCAAACTTTACAATAAGTCCGGATTTTTCCATCAATCCTATATACGCTCCGGGGAATATAACCTCTCCGGAAGAATTTTCCCATCTTGAAAGAGCCTCGCTTGATGCAATTTTCTTTGTCTTATTATCAACAATAAATTGAAGATGCATTTTAAACTCGTGATTTTTAAAGCCTTCTTCAATTTTTCTCAAAAGGCGTCGCTCTTTGGACCGATTTTTTCTTTCAGACAAAAAATTCATACACTTTTTTAATAACTTATTAATCATCTCACTTGCTCCAAACATTTTTTATTTCTGACTACATAGTACACAATAATATGTTTTTTATATGCAAAAAAACAAAAAGCTGCAACAATATAAAGTCACATCAGACCTCGTATCATTGCAGCTGGACTGGCATAGTGTAAAACCTTAGCCTCTTTGCTTTGCGTCACCGACTTTCGTCGATTTTGCTAACTATTATTTTCTGTCAGTATATCACAATGATTCGCCTTTGTCAACTCTATTTACTCTTTTGAAAAAACCCAAAGAGTGTCAGTAACCAATTCATCTGCACCGCTGAGCTTGTAAACACTTAACATCACAGTTTCGCCGTCAATCTTTTTGTATGTAATTTTAGGAACTTTGCCTTCCATCAATTGGCGCTTTAATGCATCATAGTTCAAAAAGCTTAATGCAGCTCTGTGATAGTCAGGTGCTACTGATTCAGCAACATATTTTGAAAACAAATTTGAAAAATGTTCTTCATTTTCGTTATACTTTAAATATGCAGGCATCAGAATGCGTCTTGCTCTATCAGTAAGAAGCGAAACACGATATATACCATTGTATTTTTCTTTTAAAACAGAAAGCATTGTATCAATTTCAAGTATTCCTGTTTTTACCTGAACATATTCCTTATCTGTGTCAGAGAGAACACTTTGTTGTTCCTTGTTTTGATAATACTGAGCCTTTGCTTCATACATTCTCACTTCGGCTTCTCTTACCAATTCTTCGGTACCGTTATTTTGTGCTCTGTAAGACATTCCGATTGCAACATGATAACCTTTCGGTTTTAATTGGCTGGTAAAAATCTCAATACTTTTTTTCACATCATCCTGGGTCGTATTTTGGCAGAATACCAAAAATTCATCGCCGCCTATTCTGTAAACCTTATGACCGTAAAATACTTCTTTCAATGTGTTGGCAATGTATAAAAGCATTTCATCACCGGCAGCATGACCGTATCTGTTGTTGCATAGATGAAGTTCATTAACATCGATGTAGATACAAGAAAAATTCAAAGATTTTTCTTCGTCAAGAATCAACATATCATTTTTGTATGCTACACGATTCAGTGCCCCGGTAAGAGAGTCTGTTGTTGCGGCAAGTGTAGTTTTAGTAAGATGATTTTTATTATAAAGAGCCATCGAAAAACAAGCCGAAATTTTTTCAGCGAGCAGTCTTGCCTGATTGCCTCGCCCCGAGTTAATAGCAGCCAAAATTGTAATATGATTAGCTTTATTTATTGTAGCTGAAAGAGAAACTTCTCTGATTTTGTGTTCTTTTAAAAAGCTATAAAAAGACGGATTTGTTTTTAACATATGCTTATCCGGTTGTATGCACAAAACATTAACTGTTCGGTTGTAAAGCTTATGTAACTCAGAAGCATAACGAAACAGCTCTGCACGGAAATGCTTGCTTTCGCTTTCCGAAAGCATAACTTCTTCATACTGAGGAGCAATATAGTGATAAAATTCTCCGTCTGTATCAAAGAATATAGCAGACCTTGACTTTGCGAATCTGCAAACTTCAGCCAGGGCATCTTGAATGTTATCTTGTTCGCCGGTAGTTTCCAAAAGTTCTTTTCTGACATTAGATGCACACTCAGTTACAGCATTAGCTTTTCTTTCGTTTGCCATCAATACACAGATATATAAACCTATTATGCCAAGCATAATCAAAAATACTAAAAACAAAATGTTAGCCATAGTATATGTTCCGGCATGCACCTGCGAGTCATATCTTCC
>JAZNGS010000010.1:0-1639 GCA_045576555.1 Clostridia bacterium
CATTCCAAGCATAGCAAACGCAAAACATATAATTATGTGGTCAATTAAAAACGCAACTATTCTCTTTCCCATATCTTTTCTCCTTTATTTTTCGACAATATTCGACATATCCATATTGTTCACATCATCTTAGTTCTAAAAACTCTGCCACCTTTTTAGTATTTTCTTCGCAATATTCTATTTCAGCAGAATACATTCTTGCAACATCGAGCATTTGCTCAAAATTATCGCAGAATGAAGATATTGCACCAACAACATAACAGCCAAGAAGTGTAAATCCAACACCTCTTTTAAAGTGACGGAACACAAAGTAACATGCAAGCTGTTCAAAGAAAATCTGCAAATCTTCTCTTTTAAATATATCTTCACACTCTGCATTCTTAAGTTTTTTAAGTTCGGTTTCCCAACTCTTATCAAGTCTTTCAAGGGACATATAAAAATCATAAAGTTCTTCATTGGAAAACTCAAACTCAAAGCTATATTTTTTTGCAAGAATTTTTAATCTTTCAAAGACAGAAAGATCTCTGTTTTGCAAGATATCAAAAACTCCCTTTCTTTCTATGAAAAACTCATTGTTTTCTTCCGATTTTGGCAAAGGAACAAAAAATTTTTCTTCCTCAGTAAGTATAATTCTTACAGCCTCTTCGCAGCAAAGTCCCAATCCCACTTCGGTATGATTATCATAAAAATTACAAAATCTTGGGTGCATATAACATATATCGCATATCGCATCCTCACCAAGTTCACATATTATATCACAAAGTCCACTTTCATTAAGGAACGGACAACGATTTCCATCTTTTAAATTAAAATGAGGAACATCACCCTCAATATTTCCCCTTATCCTCTGAGCAAACTCACCATCAAGTGAATTGTATAAGTACATTGTGTCTTCATCAATATCAATTTCCCAGCCAATGCAACAATTATGTTTACATTTATCGGCAATACATTTGAATTTTTTATAATAATCAGGAAATACCTCTTCCATAATAACCCTCACTTATGTTTTAAGCTTGTTAGTTTGTTATATTATACCATTAATTATATATCTTTTCAATACTTGCAATCATCTTATTGTCAATTATTTTTATATGTGATATAATCTAATAAAAATTTTTGGAGTTACTGATATGAATAAATTTAAGGGACTTTATATCCATATACCATTTTGCATAAAAAAATGTAAATACTGCGACTTTGTATCTTATGTAGACAAAGCCGATTTTTTTGATGCTTATATAGACAAAATTTTGATAGAGGCTCAAGAGTATAAAAATGAAAAGTTTGACACAGTTTTTATCGGAGGGGGTACCCCCTCTATATTATCTCCATCGCAGATAAAGAAACTTTTTGATGGGATAAACAAAACATTCAGTTTGCCAAATGATTGCGAAATAACAATGGAAATAAACCCTCAAACACTTGACCAGGACAAATTGATAACCCTTAAAGAATGCGGAATAAACAGGTTGAGTATCGGTGTGCAATCCTTTTGTGACAGCGAATTAAAGGCTATCGGACGAATACACAAGAACGAATCAGCTTATAATACCATTAAGCTTATCAAAGATTTTTCATTTGATAATTATAACATTGATATTATGCTCGGACTTCCTAATCAAACATTAGAAAGCCT
>JAZNGS010000011.1:0-6599 GCA_045576555.1 Clostridia bacterium
TCAAGCACTTCATCAACAACCTCATATGGTCTGGCATTTGGTCTGTCAACCTTATTAACAACAATAATTGGCTTAAGATTGAGTGCAAATGCCTTTGATAATACAAATCTTGTCTGTGGCATACATCCCTCAAATGCATCAACGAGCAAAAGAACACCGTCAACCATTTCAAGTCCTCTTTCAACCTCTCCGCCAAAATCAGCATGCCCGGGAGTGTCAATTATATTAATCTTGACACCATTATAAATTAATGATGTGTTCTTGGCTAATATTGTTATTCCTCTTTCTCTTTCGAGGTCATTGGAGTCCATAACTCTTTCATTAACCTGCTCATTTTCTCTGAAAATTCCGCTTTGCTTTAACATTGCATCAACCAATGTTGTTTTCCCATGATCAACATGAGCAATAATCGCAATATTTCTTATGTTATTACTATCTGTCATACTTTATCCCCTTATAGACTAATCAAATTCTTGTTTTTCATATTTTGCACAGACATTATTATTCCAAGCCTTGCTGATTCATATGTAAGACCGCCTTGCATATACGCAATATATGGCTCTTTTATTGGTCCGTCTGCGCTAAATTCAATAGATGCTCCCTGAACAAATGCACCTGCCGCCATAATGACTTGCTCTGAATATCCCGGCATATCCCAAGGCTCCGGAACAACAAAAGAATCAACAGGCGCACCTTGTTGTATGCCTTGACAAAATGCAATCATTCTATCAGCAGATTCTAATTTAACTGCTTGAATGATATCATATCTATCCTCTTGTGGCTTTGGATTAACCGAAAACCCTAATTCATCATACACTGATGCACACAAAGTTGCTGCTTTAATTGCTTGAGAAACAATGTGCGGAGCCATAAAAAGTCCCTGATACATATCTCTGTTAAAACCAAGCGATGCACCGCATTCTTTTCCAATGCCGACAGATGTGAGTCTGTAAGAACAAAGTTCGATTAATTTTTTCTTTCCCGCAATATATCCGCCTGTTTTTGCAAGACCGCCTCCGGGGTTTTTAATCAATGAACCCATAACCAAGTCTGCACCATATGCAGTCGGCTCTCTTGTTTCAACAAATTCACCATAACAGTTATCAACAATTGTTATGGTATCGGGCGAAATATTTTTCACAAACTCAATAATTTCGCCAATTTTTGATGAAGAATATGTTGGTCTGTCACCATAGCCTTTTGAGCGTTGCATAATGACTGCTTTTATGTTATTTTCCGACAAATTCTTTTTAATTAACTCATAATTCGGCTCACCGTTATCCAACAAATCAACCTGTATATATGAAATTCCAAAATCAGCTAATGAGCCATTTCCTTCTTCTCCTGAAATTCCTATGACCTCTTCCAATGTATCATATGGTTTGCCGGTAATTGCCATTAATGTGTCACCAGGGCGCAAAACTCCGAATAATGCTGTTGAAATTGTGTGTGTACCTGATATGAAATTATGTCTTACCAACGCATCTTCACATTCAAAAATCTGTGCGTAAACCTTGTCAAGAGTATCTCTACCATAATCGTCATAGCCATATCCTGTTGTTGGAACAAAGTGTGTTTCACTAATATGATTATCAGAAAAAGCCCTCATTACTCTTAACTGATTAAGATGTGCAATATCTTCGATTTTTTTAAATTTATCAGCTATTTTTTCTTCAGCTCTATCAATCAATTCTAAAGCACTGTCCGATACACCAAAGACATTTTTCATATACTCGTTTTTGTTCATTATATAACCCCTTAAATTAATAGATTGTTGAACCAATCTTTCCCTTTGTGATAAAATATGAAATCAAATTATATTTAACAGTTCCATTAATAATTGCAACCTCATTAACTCCATTTTCAACAGAGCTTATGCAATTTTTAAGTTTTGGAAGCATCCCGCCCCCAATAAAACCATTATCTAAAAGTTCCCTGCATTTTTTTATAGGAACATTGTTTATAATAGTACTTTTGTTATTAATATCTAATAAAATTCCGTCAACATCTGTTAAGAACACGAGAGTGTCAACTTTAAGCGCCTCTGCAATCCCAAATGCAGCATCATCTGCGTTGACATTTAGCGTGTCTCCCTCTGCAGATGATGAAATTGGAGAAATAACAGGAACAATATTATCCTCAAGCATTAAATCTATAATCCTTTTATTGATAGATTTAATGTTTCCGACATAACCTATATCTCCCTCTGAAATTACCTTTTTCTCCGCCAAAACAAGACCCGCATCTTTTCCTGAAATTCCGCAGGCATTAATTTTTTCGTTTCTCAAACCTTGAACAATTGATTTGTTCACACTACCTGATAGCACCTGTTCAACAATTTCAATGGCATCGGTGCCTGTTACTCTATAGCCACCGATAAATTCAGTTTTAATACCATTTTTATTAAGGCTTGCAGAGATTTTCTTTCCTCCGCCATGCACAATAACAACTTTTGCCCCAACCATTTTAAGCATAGCAATATCTTCGTAAATATTTTTAATAAGGTTATTATCCTCTAAAATACTTCCTCCGAGCTTAATTAAAATGGTTTTATTATATAGCTTCTGAAATGCGGGCAAAACACTTTGGAAATTACTGATTATTTCGGAAGCATCAATTTTTTTTGATATATCAAACTCTTTGATATACTTTTTGGTATATTCAACATCGGAAAGACATGGAACATACTCTATTCCGCGTTTTTGTCTTGTTTCATTACCCTTACCTGTTATCAAAATTATACTATCTCTATCGGATGAGAATATAGCTTTTTTTATAGCCTCTCCTCTATCCTCTTCAATTTCATAAGCACAGTTTTCTGACCTAACATATTCTGCAATTTCCTCACAGATATTTATAAGCGGTTCTTCTCCATGGTCTTCCTCTGTTATATAAACAAAATCAGAGTATTTTCCTGATAATTCTCCCAGATCTTTTCTTCTTTGAAATGCTTTTTTACCAGGACAGCCAAAAACTGTCACAACTCTTCTGTTTGGAAATTCCTTTAAAACAGAATTATACAAGCTTTCAAAACTCAATTTGTTATGAGCATAATCAACTATAACAATGACACTGTTATCAGAATTTGAATAAATTTCCATTCTACCTGATGACCTTGCTTTCATCAAGCCAACATAGATATAATGTTTTGGAATTCCAAGTGAGTAACATACGGCAATTGCCGCAAGTGCATTTTGAACATTGAAAAGTCCCGGAATTGTGAGAGTTATTTCTTCTGTATACTCAGGTGTTCTTACCTTAAAAACAGTGTCATTTCCTGTCTTTTTAATATCATAAGCATAAATGTCTGCAGAAGAATCTTCCATAGAGAATGTAATTCTTCTCTTGCAAGATGCCGATGCTTTCAAAACATCTTCTTTTCTTAATGTATCAAGACTCACACAAGCAGTTTCGCTTTGTGAAAATATCTTCATTTTTGATTGGAAATAATCCTCAAAATCAGGGTGTTCGACATCACTTATATGGTCTTCGCCGATATTTAAATAAACTCCGACATTAAAACCAACACCATACACTCTGTCATATTTTAATGCTTGTGAGGAAACCTCCATTGTCATATAGTCAATTTGAGAATTTACTGCATTATTAAAATGCTTTAAAAGTTCCCCAGCCTCCGGAGTTGTTAAATGTGATTCAAACTCCTCAACTCCGTCATAGGTATCAATTGATGAAATAACACCGCTTCTTTTTTTGCCAACACTTTTTAAGTATTCATCAAGTATATATTTTATAAAATATGTTGTGGTTGATTTACCTTTTGTTCCTGTTATACCAATTAGCGAAAGCCTGTTCCACACATTGTCATAAAATGCATTAAACAAAAGTGCTATTGTCTTTCTGATATCATTTACAATGACACAATCCATATCAATGTCATATCTTTTTTCTGCTATATAACATACTGCACCATTATTTTTTGCATCTTTTAAGTACTCTTCTTTAAAATGAGCTCCCTTGCATATAAAAAGAGTGTTATTTGTTACAGCTTTGGAATTATAAGTAAGATTTTCAATCAAATAATCAGAATTTACTGTATTTTCTGCTATAAGATTATTACACTTTAGTATTCCAATATACTTTTCTATATTGTAAACCATAACCAGCCTCCAAATTTTATTTTAATTTCTTATCACACATTAAAATTGCTTTTTCACAAAGCACATTCATTGCATCAACATAAAAATCAGTTAGCTCGTGATTATCCTTAAAACAAGATAACTCTGTGCAAGCAAGAATTGCAGCTTCACAACCTGATTTTTTCAGGAAAATATCAACCTTGTCAAAATCCTCAATGTTTCCGATTTCACCTTTTTTAATCTGGTTATAAATAATATCCATCACAATTTTCTGGATATCCTCATCAGGGGTCACACATTCAATTCCGGCATTTTCACATTCCTTATTATAAATCCCAGAAAAAACAGTTCCGTCAGTTGCCAATAATCCGATTTTCTTAATATCAGGATTTTTTTCTTTAATGTAAAACACTGTTTCTCTTACCATATTAATTATGGGTATTTTAACTTCTTTTTGAAGTTTTTCCCAGAAATAATGTGATGTATTACAGGGAATAGCAATTGCACAAACATCATTTTCTTGAAGCATTTTAGCGTCATTTAAAAGTTTATTAAAAATATCATCTGTTTGATTATTTTTAATTGATAGAGTTCTGTCAGGCATAGATGCATGATTTAAGATTATCATATCAATATGCTCCTGATCACATTTGGCATCAGTCATTTCAATTACCTTTTTATAAAATAATTGCGTTGCCATAGGCCCCATACCACCAATTACGCCTAACTTTCTCATATTAAAAACTCCTTATATTATATTTCAAAAATCACATTTATATTTTGTCATAAAGAAAACTGTGAATTGGTATACAACTATTCAAATCATCCCACACAAAAATCTTATATTTATCAGGTCTTTCCGACAAATAAATTGTTCCTTCTTCACTATTTTTAGTTACACGGATACTTTCTATAAGCTTATTTTTTGAATACAGTGGGACAAAAATAGCATCTCCGTTCAACTCTGGTGCTATAATTTCATATTTGCAGATGTATCCTCCATCATCATCTTCTGTTATATTCAGATTTACATATGGCGCTCTGTATAAACTTTCGTATCCAACATTGTTATTTTCTGTCCAACCATACCACCTGTGTCCTCCAATAGTCTGTGTTGCATAAATAATATTTTCACTGCTATACACTATATCCATATAGGACTTGTTGTTCTCTGCAACTTTCTCATTACAGCCTATCACACCGCCAACACAGGAGAGATTTTTTTCTCCGCTGATAATCGCATTTATATTTCCTATTGCAACAGAGTCGGTAATTTGAGTACTGTCAGTTGCCTGATAACCGCAAATTCCGCCTATATCTGAATATTCTCCGCCTTTATAAGTTATATTGGCATTAGCATTACAGTTATCAATGGTTCCGTATATATATCCGACAAGACCTCCCACACAACAACTGTTGCTATCATTAAGAATTATTTTGGTAGTTGATGAACAGTTTAAAACTGTGGCAGAAGAAACACGACCTATCAATCCCCCTGCATTATCTTCATATGTAGAACCCATAATTGTGATTACTCCGTTAGCCGAGCAATCGGTAATATTGCTACCATAACTCCATCCAGCAAGAAGTCCTGACCGGCACCATTGCACATCGCCCATATCTGTTATGTCTATGACTGCATTTTTGATATTAAGTCCTGTGATTTCACCGCCATATATACAACCAAAAAATCCGATATAAAATCCTGGTTTTGTTATACAGAAATCAGAAATAGTATATCCATTTCCATTAAAATTACCTTGAAAAGCATAGTCATAGTCAAAAATTCCGATGGGCGTCCATTCCTTATTTCCAAGACTTATATTATTCTTAAGAGTAAAACTCTTATGGTTATGAGTTGTTTTCTTACTGTTGACTGCCTCGGCTATCATTAACAAATCATTCTCTGTGCAGACCTCACCATGAATTTCGCTTAAAACTTCAAGACAATCATTCGATGATTGTATATTCAGATTAATCCAATCACTCTTACTTCCGTTATAAACAATACTCTCCGGAGTAGTGCTCCAAAAAGCTCTTTCTCCTATTGTTTTCAAGCTGGCAGGGAGTTCTAAATGCTTTAACCTGCTAAGACCTGAAAAGGCATATTCTCCTATACTCTCAACACCCTCTTCTATAATAACCCTTTCAAGATGTCTACAATAGTAAAAGGCATCATTTCCTATATCTTTTACAGTTCCCGGAATGGTTACACTTTTAAATTCTGCATCAAATGCCTTATCACCTATTCCCACAATGGTTTCACCATCAATTTCGCTTGGAATTACAAGATTTTCTACAGTTCCTTCATAATGTGTTATTATCCCATCTTCAACAGTGTAGACACTGCTTCCTAAATAAGGCTCTATTACCCTTACTTCAAGCGTTGCAATATCTTAATGTCAATATATCTTATTGCTTATGCAGTCTGGAGAATGTTTATTGAATTTTTCCGTACTGATGCAAGGGGCGCAATAGTGTTAGGTCTTGCGCCGTCGCAAT
>JAZNGS010000012.1:0-2953 GCA_045576555.1 Clostridia bacterium
GGTCAACCTGCATTTAGTTTTTTAATTATTTATCATTTAGTGCAACAATGCCTGGGAGGTCTTTACCTTCAAGGAATTCCAAAGATGCTCCGCCGCCTGTTGAAATGTGGCTCATCTTGTCACCAAGACCCGCCTGGTTAACAGCAGCAACACTATCACCACCGCCGATGATTGTTGTAGCATCTATTTCAGCCAAAGCCTGAGCGATTGCATTTGTACCTTTAGCAAAGTTAGGCATTTCGAACACACCCATAGGTCCGTTCCAAACAACTGTTTTAGCATCCTTGATAGCATCTTTATAAAGTGCTATTGTCTTTTCACCAATATCAAGTCCTTGCCAGCCTGCTTCAATTCCGCCTCTTTCAACTGTCTTGTGTTCAGCATCGTTTGCAAAGTCTTTAGCAACAACTGTGTCAACAGGGATTAAAAGATTAACGCCTTTAGCTTTAGCCTTATCCATCATTTCTTTTGCATAGTCAAGATAATCAGCCTCCAACAATGAATCGCCGACTTCTTCACCCAAAGATTTCATAAATGTATATGCCATACCTCCGCCGATAATCAATGTATCAACCTTTTCCAAAAGATTGTTGATAACTGAAATCTTTGAAGATACCTTTGAACCACCAAGAATAGCAACACAAGGTCTTACAGGGTTGTTAACTGCATTACCCAAGAATTCGATTTCTTTTTGAATGAGGTATCCTGCAGCAGCAGTATCAAGATACTTTGTAACACCAACATTTGAGCAGTGAGCTCTGTGAGCTGTACCGAATGCATCATTTACAAATACATCTGCCAAAGATGCCAATTCCTTTGAAAATTCATCAACATTCTTTGTTTCTTCTGCTCTGTATCTTGTGTTTTCCAAAAGCACAACATCACCATTATTCATGTTAGCTACTGCATTTTTAGCATTTTCGCCTACAACATTGTCATCAGCAGCAAAAACAACCTCTTTGCCAAGCTTCTCTGAAAGTTTCTTTGCAACAGGAGCCAATGAAAGTTCTGGCTTTGGTTCGCCCTTTGGCTTACCCATATGTGAGCAAAGAATAACCTTTGCACCATTATCCATCAAATACTTGATTGTTGGCAATGCACCGTCAATTCTTGTTTCGTCTGTGATATTTCTGTTTTCATCCAACGGAACATTAAAGTCACATCTTACAAGAACTCTCTTGCCATTAACCTGAATATCCTCTACGCTTTTCTTGTTTAACATAATACACACCTCTTGTTAAATTTTAGTAATCTCACTCATACTATTTTATACTATATTAATCAATTTTGCAAGTATATAATGTAAATTTTATTAAAAATTGTTAAAAAAATATCTTACTTACAATAAGACCTGTAACAACACCGACAATATCTCCAAAAACTGCCGCAGGAATTATGTGTTTAGAATATTTTACCCTTGTATTTTTCAAATATACCATAAGAGTATAGAATGTAGTTTCTGTTGAACCCATAACAACAGATGCAAAAAATCCTGCAAATGAGTCCGGATGGTTGTTATTTAAGATATCAGTCAAAACACCCATTGCTCCTCCGCCTGAAAGAGGACGAATTAAAACAAGAGGCAAAACCTCATTCGGAAAGCCTATATTATTGGTTATTCCAGACAATAACCCTGTTAAAATATCCATAACACCTGATGCTCTTAACATCGATACTCCAACAGTTACTGCCAATATAACAGGAAATATTCCCATAACAGTTTTCATACCATCAAATGCACCATCACAAAAAACGGAGTATACAGGAATTTTTTTTATGAGTCCGTAAAACACAATCAAAATCAAAATAACAGGAATTATGTATTTCATTTTTTTGCCCTCAATCTTAATATTAGTTTCATTAATGAAACTGCACCTAAAACCGAACAGAATGAACTTATCCAGACTGCAGGTAAAATTGCCTGTGCATTTTGAGAGCCTGTGGCAACTCTTAATGCTATTACACTTGTCGGCAAAAGCTGAAGACTTGCAGTATTAATTACGGTAAATACGCTCATTTCAGGACTTGCAACCTCTGGAGTTGGATTGATTTTGTCAAGTTCTGCCATAGCCGAAATTCCAGAAGGAGTCGCGGCATTCCCCACACCCAAAAGATTTGCACTTATATTTGCTGTTATATACTCCATTGACTTTTCGTTTGCATTTTTAAATAGTCTTTTTGTAATGGGTCTAATAATTTTACTAACCGCTGACAATCCTCCGCTTTTTTCCGCAACCTTTAAAAAACCAGACCACATACACATTATCCCTGCAAATGATAAAACGATTTCAACAGACCTCATCGCACCATCTAATCCTGCATAAACTGTTTCTTCAGCTGTGCCTGCGAAGAATGAAACTAACAAAGAAAAAATAATCATTAATGAGAATATAATATTCATAAAATCACCCATATCTAATATATGTGCTTTTTGGTGATAAATGAACAAAAAACAGACCGCATAAGCGGTCTGTTTTTGGAAACTGTATAGAGAAGATATTTTAGGATTTAGCAGCGAATTATTTTATAACTACGACTTCTTTTACAACCTCATCCTGAATTCTGACGAATACTCTGTTGCCTTCGTCTTCATCAAAGGCTTGAATGTCGCCTGTTGTTCCAACAGCTATCTGATTCTTGGTCTTTGTTGTATCAACAGTGTAAACAATTACGCCTGACGGAAGAACAAGGTTTCTCACACTGCCTGAGTTAACTGTTACATTAATAGAGTTAGAGAATTTCTTTGTTACTTTACCGTAAAGGATTTCAAGGTCTTCAACCGGAGTTTCGCTCTTTTCTGTAGCCTTTGTGTCAATATCGAACAATACTCTGATGCTTACAATTTCACCCTTGTCGTTTGTCTTATATTGGATAATGTCACCATTTTCCAATGCTGCACTATCACCCTTAACGAGTATTCCTGTAAAGTCGGATCGTAGCCATGTCGTTCTGT
>JAZNGS010000013.1:0-13464 GCA_045576555.1 Clostridia bacterium
AAGTCGTGATGGTAAAAATAATTTCAAAGCATTATGAATCAGCATCTTTGTCCTTGAACTTTCATAAGAAATGCTCACTCCGTCAACCGACTCGCTCTTTATTCCCTCGCTTCCGCTTATATCCGATAGAATATCGCATATTGCACAGATAGCCTCACCGATTTCATTAACAGTTCCGCGATTGTCTGTAGCCTTTTTGACATACTTTTCTGCTATTTTCTCATAGCCCAAAAATAATTCCTCACTCTTAATTTTCTGTCCGTTATATTCTTTAATATAATAATCAAAATCTACCATTTTAACCTCCTTTCAGTTGCTTTATGCAACTATTATTTTAAAAAATATATTTGACCGCTAATTTCCTATATTATATTACATATTTTTTTGTTTGTCAATAGCGTTATGCAACTTTTGTGCAAACAAAAAGTACAATTCAAAGAATTGTACTTTTTAACTTTTTTACTTATTTAATCTTTTCAAAACCTCTGCTGCAATTATATCAACAAGCTTATCCATATCATCAGTCTGATTGTTTGTATAAGCAAATGGAGCTTTTCCGTCACTTGAGAACAATTCCATCTTTGAAATTGTTTCTTGTTTAACCGCTTCAACTGCAGCAGGAATGAGGTCAATAATACCCTTATTCATATCAGTAAACTTGCTGAATTCTGCCTTTACTGCAGCAATATTAATGTCGGTGAAGATATTAACCTTGCTAATACCCTCTTTGATAGCTCGTTTAAAATCATTATCAGTAAGACCTGAACCGCCATGAAGTACCAATGGCACATCAACAGTGTTTGCGATAGTCTTTATTCTGTCAAAATCAAGTTTTGGAGGTAGTTTATATGCACCATGAGCATTACCAACTGCAATTGCAAGTGCATCTACCTTTGTTTTTTCAACATAGTCTTTAGCAAGTTTTGGGTCTGTGAAAAATTTGCTTGGGTCAGAAAGATGTGAACTTCCCTCTGCAGAACCCTCATTATCGCCAACATGACCTAACTCACCTTCAATTGTTGCACCATAAGAATGTGCAATTTCTGCCATTTCCTTTACCTTTGCAACATTTGTATCATAGTCATCTGTTGAGCAATCATACATAATTGATGTAAAACCAAGCTCCAATGCTTTCAAGCAGGTTTCCTTTTTTAAACCATGGTCAAGGTGAACAACTACCGGCACTTTGGCTTTTTTTGCCATCGGAATCAAGTAGTATGATACTTCCTCAAGCGGTCCGTATGGGAACAATACTTCCGCAGTACCCATAATAACAGGTGACTGTGTTGCTTCTGCAGCACTGATAATACCTCTTGCAAGTTCCATATTAACTGCATTAAATAGTCCAACTGCATATTTATTCTTCTTTGCAGGTACAAGTACCTGATTTAATGTCACTAACATAATTTACCCTTCCTTTACTTATTATCTTCCATAAACTACGAAATATTAGTTACATTCAGCCACCAATGGACCTTCTAATTCTTTCAAATAGAATAATCTTCCAGGTAAAGTAGGGATATAGCTTGATGTTACCCATCTTGATGGGCCATATCTCAATGTCATCCAGAAACTCATACCTTGCCATTGCATACCACGACCTAACACACCGTCACATCCGCCGATGATATAATCAGCTTGCATAAATAAGCCAGGTCCAATTGTGTTTGCTCTGCAAGGAACAAGTGTTGTTCTTGACTTAAAGCTTGTCAAAGCATTTTGCTCGATTGTTAATGGGTGTAATTTTGCACCTATTCTATGAGTTTCTTTAATCCACTCTTCATCGCTTGCGTATTCGCCTGCAAATTGCGGCTCCCAGAACGCAATGTGACACATTCTGCCGATACCAAATACCAATACAAGTTTTGCGCCCTCTGCCTTTAATTTTGCAATTTTTTCAGCATATGTAGGAAGATTGTCCTTCGTTGCAAAGTTTCTCTGGTTTTCAGGAACTGTAAGCTCACCTAAAGGATTAAATAATGCCTGCTTCATTGCATTCTGAAATGCTGCAGGATCATCTGCTGCAAGTGTATTTCCGTCTGCATCTGACCATTCGTCCATATTAAATGTGTAAACATGGTCACACTTAACATTCCATTCTTTCAGGAAATAAACTGCCCATTTATACATTCCCATAGGTCCTACAGGAAGTATCATAGCAAGCTTTTCGCCTCTTTCTTTTGCTTCTTTAATCTGCAAAGCAATTTCGTGTCCCATATATGTATCAAATTCATATATGTTTTCACATCTTACAGGTTGGAAATCCTTATTCCAGAAAGCCTGTCTGTCCTCTACCTTGTTGTTTGGGTCACAACATTTGTCAATTTTCTCCATATCCCATCCTGCAGGATAAAATCCCTCCAACAATGAGCCTTTTACTGTACTGTTAAAATCCATTTTCATTTCCTCCTTAATAATAATTATTTATGGTAATAATCTTTTTGCAACAATCTTTGGCCATGCAAGACATTGTGTGTAAGCTTCTGCATATTGCACTCCGCACTGCAAGCCTCTGTATCTTGCACAAGTTTTTACAAACTCTGCAAAGTCGATATTATCGTGGTCACGCATCCATTTAAGCTGACTCTCATGACACTCAAGCATTTCAAGCTTTAAATCAATTTCTTCTGAAACATCAACATATTCTGTTGGTATTGTTCCGACTCCTGCGAGGTTATCCATATAGTAAATCGGAACTACCTCTGTTGCACCGCCCTGTTCTGTCTTATAATGAGGAACAGATGCTGCAAAGCTCGCATCAAACACCAACTTGCTCACTTCCACATGGTCAGGCATATAATCGTTAGGTGCGTGAGTGATTATAAAATCAGGATTAACCTTTCTGATTACATCAACTACCTTGTCACGATGCTCTTTATTTGATGAATATGCCATCACATCGCCAATATCACAGGTTATAACCTCAATCCCTGCCAAAGCTCCGGCACGCTTTGCTTCACCAATTCTGATTTCTCTTAATTCTTTAGGTTCAATTATTGCGTGACCGAGGTCTCCGTTACAAACATGGCATACTGTAACTTTATCTCCTCTTTTAACGCATTTTACTAATGTTCCTGCGCAATTTATTTCAATATCATCAGGATGACAACCTATTGCTAAAACATTCATTTTTCTCCCTCTTTTCTTTGTTAAAAATTCGATTTTATCACTTTGTAAGTTTTCTTACGCAGTCTTCACAAATTCCGTCAAAACCAGGAACTGTTCCAACTGTTTCCGAATGAATCCAGCATCTGCCACATTTTTCGTTCTTATCTACTTCAACCAAAACCTTTGATACATCACCTGCTACTGCAGCTTCAGGTGCATCGCCTTCTTTTACACAAGCCTTTGATGTGATGAAGATTTCTGCCAAATCTTTTTCATCTATAGTTTTTAGCAAATCTAAAATTTCGCCTTTTGCGTAAATTGTGACATCAGCGTCGAGTGATTTACCTATAAGTTTTTCATTTCTTGCAGGCTCCAATGCCTTATTAACATCATTTCTGACATCAATAATATTATTCCATTTATTTTCAAGTTCTGCATTGTTCCAAGCATCTGTAACCTTTGGCATATCGTTAAGCATAACACTCACTGTGTCATCATTTTCAAAGTGAGGCATATACTTCCATATTTCTTCACAGGTAAATGCTAAAACAGGTGCTAAAAGTTTAACCATTGCATCAAGAATGATAAACATAGCAGATTGTGCACTTCTTCTAACTTGTGCAGTTGGCTTTTCTGTGTATAGTCTTGACTTTAGAACATCAAGATAGAAATTACTCATTTCAACAATACAGAAATTGAGCATCACACCATAGATTGTGTGGAATTCAAAGTTTTCATAAGCGGCAATAGTTTTTTCTATAAGCTGATTTAATTTCATCAATGCCCACTTATCAAGCTCTGTCATATCTTCATATTTTACCATATCCTTATCAGGATTAAAGTCGTTTATATTGCTCAAAATATAACGGGCTGTATTTCTGATTTTTCTATAACCCTCTGACAATTGCTTCAACGCATCCTGTGACATTCTCATATCAGTTCTGTAGTCAGCAGAGATTACCCACAAACGAAGAACATCAGCACCATATTGGTTAACGATTTCCTGCGGAGCGATAGAGTTACCTTTAGATTTTGACATCTTCTTGCCTTCTCCGTCCTGAATCATACCATGAGTTATAACTGTGTTATAAGGTGCTTTTCCTGTTGTAGCTACACTTGTCAAAAGTGATGATTGGAACCAGCCTCTGTATTGGTCATTACCCTCAAGATACATATCAGGCGGATATGTCATATCCTCTTTACCCTCACATACAGCGGCATGAGAAGAACCTGAATCAAACCAAACATCCATAATATCTTTTTCTTTGGTGAACTTTGTGCATCCGCATTCACATTTAGTTCCTGCAGGCAAAATTTCTGACGCATCGGTATCCCACCATTTGCCGACACCTTGTTTTCTGAACATATCAGCAACCGCTTTGATTGTGTCTTTATTGATAAGCTCTTTTCCGCAATCTGCGCAGAAGAAAATTGGAATAGGAACACCCCAGGTTCTCTGTCTTGAAATACACCAGTCACTTCTGTCAACAACCATGCTTGTAATTCTGTCTTCACCCCATGCAGGAACCCATTTTACCTTTTTGATTTCCTCAACTGCTTTTTCTTTCAAAGCATCAACTGAAGCAAACCATTGGTCAGCTGCACGGAAAATTATTGGATTATCACATCTCCAGCAATGAGGGTATTGGTGAACAATATTCTCAATCGCCACAAGGTTACCGTCATTTGTTAATCTTTCTAAAATTGCAGCATTTGATTTTTCATAAAACATTCCTGCAAATTCGCCTGCTAATTCATTCTGATAACCTTTTTCATCAACAGGAACAATTATTTCAATTTCAGGATATTTTTTGCACACGATATAGTCGTCTGCACCAAATCCTGGAGCGGTATGAACACAACCTGTACCTGCATCCAATGTTACATGGTCACCTACGATAACCAATGACTCACGGTCAATAAACGGATGCTGACACTTGATATATTCTAATTCTGCACCGCGGAACTTTTTAACGATTTCATATTCGCCCTCAATTTTTGCAGCCTTAACAACACTTTCGATAAGTTCAGTTGCTAAAACATAAATATCCCCATTTTCAAACTTAACCAAAGAATATTCAAAATCAGGGTTTAGTGAAATCGCAACATTACCTGGTAATGTCCATGTTGTTGTTGTCCAGATAACGAAATACACATTTGAAAGTCCTTCAAAAAGGCCCTTATCGTCTTTAACTGCAAATTTAACATAAATTGAGCTTGATTTATCTTCTGCATATTCAATTTCTGCTTCTGCCAATGCAGTTTCACAGTTAGGACACCAGTAAACAGGCTTTAAGCCCTTATAAATAAGACCATTTTCAGCCATTTGACCAAAAATTTCAATCTGCTTTGCAACAAAATCATCTGTAAGTGTTAAGTACGGGTTTTCCCAATCTCCCAAAACTCCAAGTCTCTTAAACTGTACTTTTTGGTTTTCTACCTGCTCCAATGCAAACTCTTCACAAGCCTTACAAAATTTTTCTGCACCTACTTCGTGTCTGTTAAGACCTAATCTTTTAATGGCTTGCTGCTCGATAGGCAAACCGTGAGTATCCCAACCAGGAACATACGGAGAATAAAATCCTTGGAGATTTTTATATCTTACAATAATATCCTTTAAAATTTTATTTAGCGCATGACCCATATGAATATCACCATTTGCATATGGAGGTCCATCATGCAAAATAAATGATTTCTTACCCTTATTCTTTTTCTTTAATCTGTTATACAAATCAATGCTTTCCCAATACTCTTGAGTCTCAGGCTCTCTTTGCGGAAGATTACCTCTCATAGGAAACTCGGTTTGAGGAAGATTGACAGATTTAGTGTAATCTTGATTTTCTGCCATAATTATTTCCTTTCTATAAAAACAAATTCAGGAATGTCAGAAAAAACTTTCCGACACTCCTATATTTTACTCTATTTTTTCCAACATTTCAAGCATTATATTGCAAAAACTTTTAATTTTTGTTTTATATGCATCAATTTCAGTTTGAAGTTGTGTGAATTCTTGTGATTTGTCTCTTGCTTTGTTCTCTGCTTCCTGCAAAATATTCTGTGCTTTTTCGCTTGCATTCTTCTTCATATCCTCTGCAGTGTTCTGCGCATAGAGCAATGCATTTCTCAATGAAGTTTCAATGTTTTTGTATTCTTCTATTGATTTATTAAGCACAATCTGCTTATCTTTTAGTTCTTTATTTTCTCTGTAGAGTTTTTCGTAATCTGCTCCGACAAGGTCCAAAAAATCATCAACCTCATCAGCATTATACCCTCTCATTTTAACTCCAAATTCCTGCTTTTGAATATCAAGTGGTGTTAACATATATATTTCCTCCTTAAATAAATTTCTTAATTACAATGTGCAGCCTGTCACTTCTTGTTGTTCCATCAACATTTAAGAAAACAAATCTTCCGCTTCCCCTGACAGATAACACATCATTTTCCTTAATAATATGACTTACATTTTTGCATGGGATATTATTTACATTAATTTTTTCACCCAAAATCAAGGAGGAGGCTTCCTTTCTTGAAAGACGAAGCATCGCAGCAATAACTGCGTCAAGTCTTAAGGACGCCGCAACTGTGTTAATAATCTGAAATTTCGGTTCGGGAATTTCAACATCAAGAATTTCCTCAACTGAAGCCTTCACACCAACATTTGCTATTTTGTCAATTCCCGATGCAATGTATTCTGCAATATCTGATAAGATAAAGATATATGCGCCATCATCATTGACTAAAATATCTCCCACCTGTTCACGATTTATCCCCTTTGATAGCACCGTTCCAAGATAATCACGGTGCGATAAATCTTTTTTATATTTCTTTGTTATTTTGATAACCTTTATGGGAAAGCTCTCATTTTCCACACCCTGCCACTCTGGAAAAACTCCAAAGACAGTTCTCATAGCATCTTTATATCCACCAAAAAAACAACATTCATAACCAGGCATTGCACCGACATTATCTCTTACCACTGCCTGCTGTGTTTCATTTAAAAATGTTGAAAATTTTGGTACTTGATGTTTATCGCATAATTTGTATAAATCCTGGATTTTTGCTATTAAAAGCTTATCCTCAAAAGTCAAAATCTCACCTCATAAATATAAAAGACGGAGTTTTCTCCGTCTTTTGATAATCATTTAAAACGGAGATTTCTATTAAAACATACTCCATTCATATCCTGCGTCTTTTTCGCTTAAAACTTCGCCGAGGATATCAACCTGAGATGGAGTTGCAAGGAAAATTCCGCCTGCAACCTTTTGCATATTTCCATTTAGTCCGTAAACTGTTCCTGCTATAAAATCTATAACTCTTCTTGCCTCATCAGTATCAAGTGAGCCAACATTAATTACAACAGGGCGTCTTTGCTTTAATTCGTCTGCTACCTGAGTTGAATTATTATAACATCTTGGTTTGATTACTACTATCTTTGTTTGTGCACCTGAAGAGTGCATTGGAACTACTTTTTGTTTCTTTGAAAAAATAGGTTTTGAAGCTTGCTTTTCTTCTACCTCTTCAAATTCTACCTCTTCAAAATCATCTTCATATTCATCAAGTTCATCGCCAAAACCCATAAAATTTTTCAACTTATCTACCAAAGCTGTAGCACCCATTAATATTCTCCTCCTAAATATAGTTTCTCTCGCCAAATATAGCACGACCAACGCGAACCATATTTGACCCCTCCTCTATGGCTATTTCATAGTCTCCGCTCATACCCATAGACATATATTTCATATCAACATTATCATATTTTTTAGATGATATGTCAAGGAAAATACGTTTTATGTTAACAAAATGTAACCTTAAAGAAATCTCGGTGTCAATTTTCGGCAAAATTGTCATCAAACCGCAAACTTTGACATTTTTTAGTGTTCCCGCATGAACTAACATTTCCTCTAATTCTTCAGGCTTTATTCCAAACTTACTTTCTTCGCCGGATATGTTTATTTGAATTAAAATATTCATTGTAACATTATGTTTTTGTGCCTGTCTTTCAATTTCATCCATAAGACGAATTGAATCAACTGAATGTATCATATGCACCTTATCGATAATATATTTGACTTTATTAGTCTGCAAATGACCAATTAGATGCCATCGAACAGGCTTGACATCATCAAACTTATCAACAATCTCCTGCACCTTATTCTCACCTATATCTGTCACACCATTATCAATTGCCTCATTAATCACATCAGTCGAATATGTCTTTGTCACAGCAATAAGATTGATTTCCCCAGGTAGTCTGTTGCTCTTTTTTGCAGCCTCTTCAATTTTTAATCTGATATTTGCTAAATTTTCGCTGATTGCTGACACTTAATATCACCTTTTCCTATTCTTTTTCTTTCTTCTCGCCAAGAACTATCTTATCTCCAATTGATAATTTTCTCTTTGCTTCTTGTTTTGGATATATTATCGCTTTTTGTAAGCTTTCGTCCGAATAAACAATATCGCACTCACAGAATATTTCAGAGCTTCCTCCCGAAATCATAACCCCTGTTTTCTCATCAACAACTCTTACTGAATGCAAAGGAACTTCATAGCCAACATATCTGTTTATAACTATATCCATTTCACCCGAGCGCATTCCATAAACACCCTCAAGATATCTTTCGCTTTTTAAAACAACCAAAACATCATCGCTCGTTTCATCTTCCAAAGACATATGTTCAAGCGTTGCTGACACTTCCGCACCCGGAAGACTGTCAAATCTGACAATGACAGTTTTCTTTGCTTTTATTTGTTCTGCAACATTTTTAGGAACTACTGCCATAGCATACCACACATGATTATCTACAACCTTGCATATTTGTTCCCCGGCAACAACCGAATTTGATATTTTTTCCGAATTTCCAGGATCAGTTAACCTCGAAAATTCGCTAACAGTAAATTCCTTTATTCTATCAGGAGTTAGAATTTGCTCATATCCGTCAACATTCAATGAGAAAATTCCTGATATTGTGGTATTTATATCCGCATTATCTCCGCTTAATTTTGACTCAATGCTCCTTTTTTTTGCCATCAATTCGTCTAAATCTTTACCAAATTCCTTTGATTGTTCATCATTGAGAGCTTTTAGTGTATTCTTATAGTCCTCAATTTCACCAATTTCATTATTAATAACCGAATTAATTATTCCGGACTTTACATTTTCAATAGTGCTTTCTGCCGAACCAGAGTCAGTTACGAATTGCTCACTTTTGGCTTTTGCGGCTTTTAATTTTTCAATTCTTATATTCACATTATTCAAATCACGAATTAAATCAGCATCGACATTCCCGCGATACACAGTGGACACAAGCATATCCTTTGCAACCCTGTCGCCCTCCTCGGCATAGTTATACATCGTGCCTGTGATTTGTGCATCAAACACAGCCTCTGTTCTTATAATATATGCTTTTGTTTTGACAGTATCCTCTAATCTTGTCAACATAGCAGTCTGGGTTTCTACAGGTATTCTTAAATATCTGTATCCATAAAAGAGAACTGCGAACAGCGTTATTAATAATGTTATTGTTACGCCCTTTCTTTTCATCCTCACAACTCCTCTTAATATTTTACCAAATCACTCCATCTCTTCAACATCTGCCGAAATAAGAAGATTTATAATGTCCCATAGTGTAAATTTACCCTCATCATCCTTTGTGGAAAATGGAACAAGTATATCCTCCTCACATAATTCAAGCTTATCCCAAATCATATTAAGATTTTCTTCAATTGCACTCTTTTTTAATTTATCAATCTTTGTTGCAACAACTATAATTCCGCTGTCATCATATGCCCTTAACCATTCAAGCATCATTATATCATCTTTTGTGGGGGCATGGCGACTGTCAACCAAAAGAACTGTTTTTATAAGTTCTTCTCTGTCACGCAGATAGTCCTCCATCATATTTCCCCACTTTTTGATTTCCTCTTTGGAGCGTGCCGCATATCCGTATCCCGGTAAATCCACAAGATGGATTGTGTCATCAACATTATAAAAATTAATTGTCACAGTTTTTCCCGGTGTCTGGGAAACCCTTGCTAATTGCTTTCTGTTTAATATCTTATTAATCAGCGATGACTTTCCGACATTTGAACGGCCTGCAAAAGCAATTTCAGGCAATCCCATTTTAGGATACTGGGCAGGTCTTACCGCTGAAACTGTTAAATTAACATTGTGTATATTCACAAAATCATTCCTTTCAACTTATTTTGATGAAAAAGCTGTGTTTAAAACCGCGTCCATAGCATTAGCAGGCACAAAATTAATTTCGTTCCTTATTTCTTCAGGAATATCCTCAATATCACGGGTATTCTCCTCGGGAATTATTATTGTTCTTATTCCTGCTCTGTATGCAGCCAATGACTTTTCCTTTAATCCCCCAATCGGCAAAACATTACCCCTCAATGTGATTTCTCCTGTCATTGCAACATCACATTTTACAGGTGTATTTGTAAGAGCCGATGCAACTGCAGTTGCAATTGTTATTCCTGCTGACGGACCGTCTTTGGGCACTGCACCTTCAGGGACATGAATATGTATATCCTTGGTTTTATAAAAATCGTCCTTGATGCAAAGCTCCTTTGACTTTGAACGGACAAAACTTACCGCAGTCATTGCTGATTCTTTCATTACATCTCCGAGATTTCCTGTGAGTTCGACTTTTCCCGTTCCTGACATAACATTAACCTCGACCGATAATGTATCACCGCCGACACTTGTCCATGCAAGACCTCTTACTATGCCCACTTCATCATTTTCATTCTTTTTATCATAAGAATACTTATGCTTTCCAAGGTATGTATCAAGATTTTTAGAAGTAATTTTTGCACTCTTTTTCTCGCCAAAAAGAATTGTTTTCGCAACCTTTCTCATAAGCTTTGCAATAACTCTTTCTAAACCTCTGACACCTGCTTCTTTTGTATAATATCCGATAATATCTAAAATTGCATCATCTGTAACATTAACTCTTTTTCCCTTTAAGCCATTCTTTGTAATCTGCTTTGGAATAAGGTACCTTTTTGCAATTTGAAGCTTTTCAGGTGTAGTATAGCCTGATATTTCAATAGTTTCTATTCTGTCAAACAACGGTGCAGGAATATTTGACATATTGTTTGCTGTGGCTATAAACATAACCTTTGATAAATCAAATGGCAGTTCAATAAAATTATCACGGAAGGTACTGTTCTGCTCAAAATCCAACACCTCTAAAAGTGCTGATGACGGGTCTCCCTTATAATCCATTCCCATCTTGTCAATTTCATCTAAAAGTATAACAGGATTTTTTGTTCCTGCCTGCTTGATTGCAGAGATAATTCTTCCTGGCATTGAGCCAATATATGTTCTTCTGTGACCTCTTATTTCTGCCTCATCGTGCACTCCTCCCAAAGAAATTCTCACAAATTCTCTACCCAATGCTCTCGCTATTGAAGATGCAATTGAAGTTTTTCCTGTTCCGGGAGGACCAACTAGGCAAAGAACAGTTCCGTTTTGTCCGCCTGTCAATGAATGAACTGCCAAATGCTCAAGCACTCTTTCCTTTACCTCATCGAGTCCATAATGGTCATCATCAAGAATTTTCGATGCATTTTTTATATCAAAATTTTCTTCCGACAACTCTTTCCAAGGCAGTTCCAAAACTGTATCAAGATAATTTCTTAAAACTGAACTATCTGGCGATGCTGACATCATTTTTGCAAGTCGGTCTGTTTCTTTCAACAGCTTTTCTTCGTCTTTTTTGCTGAAACCAAGTGCTTTTATTTTTTCACGATATTCACTGATGTCTTCAGCATATCCGTCTTTATCACCAAGCTCCTTTTCAATTACCTTCATTTCTTCACGAAGATAATACTCCCTTTGATTTTCGTCTATCTTTTTTCTGACCTCTTGGTCAATCTTTCTTTGTTCGTTGGCAATCTGGATTTCATTTTTTAATACAAGCATCAACTTTTCCATTCTTGTATATATATCAAATGTTTCCAAAATTTCTTGCTTTACTTCATAATCACAATTGACATTGGCAATTATTCCGTCAGCAAATCTTCCAATTTTACTTGACGGAACAATCATTGCAAGTTTGTCAGGACCAATCTTTCTTGATACCTTGACATACTCCTCAAACAAATCCTGTAATGAGCGAACAAATGCCTGATTAACTATTTCGTTCTCATCTTCTTCGCCCTCGGATATGATGCTTACCTGTGCAGTAAGATGTGGTTTGTCGTTCACTAATTCAGAGAGTCTGGCTCTTTCTAAAACCTCAACCATAACCCTCATATTATCGCCATTTTTGAATATTTGCTTTACAGTTGCAACACAACCAACTTTATATATATCAAGTACAGACGGATTTTCCTTTAATATATCCATCTGTGCTGACAAGAATATTTTTTTATCGCTATCCATAGCCTTTTCAACTGCATTTTTTGATGCTTTTCTAATAACATCAAAGCTGACATTGCTTCCAGGAAAAACAACAAGACCTCTTAATGCAATCATAGGCAATATATATGTATTATCCAATTAATTTTCATTCCTTTCAATAGGTCACAAACTATCTATTATATTATATATCATATTCTAACATTTTTCAACATCTTTCGTAAATATTTTAAATTTGACTATTCGAAAAAAATTTGTTATACTGCTTAATATATGATTAAATTCTTGCGAGGAATAGATGATGAAAGAAAAAATATATACAATACCATTAAATGAAGCATACGAAACTGAATGCGAATGTCCATTATGTTTAATAGAGAAAAAGATAGAAAATGAAGCCATTGACTACGCATTAGGTGCAGCGATGATGGAACCAGATTTTCGGATTAAGTCAAATGAAAAGGGATTCTGCAGAACGCATTATTCTATGCTTTTCTCAAAGCAGAACAAGTTAAGTCTTGCGCTGATACTTGAAACTCACCTTGAAGAATTGTCAAAAGAACTTAACTCTCTTTCAAAAGACTTTGAAAATCTTTCAGAAAATAAACTCTTCAAAAAATCTTCTGACAATAGCGAAAAAATCAACAAATGGTTTGGCAAAAACAATTCTTCTTGTGTTGTTTGTGACAAAATCAATTTTACAATGGAAAGATACATAGAGGTATTCTTCTATATGTGGGCGCACGATACAGAATTTAAAAACAAAGTTATTTCCTCAAAAGGCTTTTGCCTTTATCACTTTGAAAAACTGTATGATAATGCATTTCGTTATCTCAAAAAGAAAGATGCACAAGAATTTTTAAAGGAAATATATAAAAAAGAAAAAGATGAACTTATGCGTATCCACGAGGATATACACAAATTCACCTTAAAGTTTGATTATCGTAATAAAGATATGCAATTGGGCTCTGCAATAGTTGCAC
>JAZNGS010000014.1:0-3195 GCA_045576555.1 Clostridia bacterium
AAATAATTTGAAAGGATTGATAAATTTGAAAAACATTTTAAAAAGACTCGAAAAAATTCTATTAGGACACAATCCGAAGTTTTTAGAAAACGAAATATTTTATATTGGAGGCAGTGATATTCTCCCCTCACCACTCTCAAAAGAAGAGGAAGATGAAATAGTTTTAAAATTACCTTATGATGAGGATGCAAAAACAACACTTATTGAAAGAAATTTAAGATTAGTAGTTTACATAGCGAGAAAATTTGAAAATACAGGTGTTTATGTCGAAGATTTGATATCAATAGGAACTATTGGATTGATTAAAGCCATAAACACCTTTAATCCTGATAAAAATATAAAACTTGCCACATATGCTTCAAGATGCATTGAAAATGAAATTTTGATGTATTTAAGAAAAAACCAACTCAAGAAATTCGAAATATCAATAGACGAGCCATTAAATGTTGATTGGGACGGAAACGAATTGTTACTTTCCGATATATTAGGGACAGAAAATGATGTAATATATCAAGGCATTGAAGAAGAAGTCGACAAAACTCTCTTGATGCAGGCTATGAGCAAATTATCAGGCAGAGAAAGAATGATTATGGAGCTTCGTTTCGGACTTAATGAACACAAGGAACAAACGCAAAAAGAAGTTGCTGATTTTTTAGGAATTTCTCAATCATACATATCAAGGTTAGAAAAAAGAATAATTGGAAAATTAAAAAAAGATATTGCTAAAATGATATAAATGGGTGCGGTTTTTGCCGCACCCATTTATTTTATAATTTTGGATAAACCGTTATTTTTTCAACACCCTCAAGTGATTTTTCAATAAGTTCATCAATATTTAATTTAGATTCTGATTTTATTATTGTCTGTAGTTTTGGATTGGTTGTAGGATGTTTCGGAGTAAATACTGTGCAACAGTCTTCATAAGGAAGAATTGATGTTTCAAATGCTCCGATTTCCCTTGACCTGTCTATTATTTCTCGTTTATCCATTCCGATTAACGGTCTTAAAACAGGCATTTCCACAACTGAATTTGTGACATTTAATGCAGCGAGAGTCTGGCTTGCAACCTGTCCCACACTTTCCCCAGTTATCAGTGCAATAGATTTATTTTTAACAGCAATTTTTTCAGAAATTTTCATCATAAATCTACGCATAATCAATGTCATATGTTCTTCAGGACAGTTATCTCTTATTGCAAGTTGAATTTCGGTAAATGGGACAATATACAAATTAATTTTTGAGGTGTATCTTGCCAAGATTGATGCTAATTCAATCACCTTTTCTTTAGCTCTCTCACTTGTATATGGGAAACTAAAGAAATTAATTGCATCAATTTCAACACCTCTTTTTGCAATCATATGCCCTGCAACAGGGCTGTCTATTCCGCCTGATAATAACAATGTTGCCTTACTGCCAGTTCCGATTGGCATACCGCCTTGACCAGTTAGCTTATTCTCAACGCAGTAAACATAAGCATTATAATCCCTGATTTCAACCTTAACTGTTACATCAGGATTATGAACATCACAAACTATTCCGTCACAAACATCATCTAAATATCCGCCAACTTCCTGACCGATTTCCATTGAATTATAAGGGAACTTTTTATCAGCTCTCTTTGCCTCAACCTTAAACTTTTTACCTGGCAATAAATCATTTTTGCAATATTTATATGCAAATTCCTTGATTTTTTCGATATCTTTTTCAACAACCCCTGCCTTTGTGACAGAAACAATACCAAAAACAAGTGAAAGTCTTTCGCATATTAAATCAATTTTTTCAGGGTTTGTTGGTTCAACATAAATTGTTGCCTGCATAATCTGCATTTTGATATTGTCAATATTTTTGACTGCATTTCTTATGTTATCCATAAGTATATTTTCAAATCTTGAGCGATTTCCGCCCTTTAATATGATTTCACCATACTTAATCAAAATAATTTCTTTCATATTTATTTCCTCACATACTTTCTGATTGTTGCAACTTCTTTTTTGAGTGCTTCAATTGTTTTATCTATATCTTCAATAGTTGTATATCGCGATAAACTAAATCTTATTGCAGAATCTATTTCTTCAGCATTACAACCAATTGCTGATAAAACATGGCTTGGCATAGGCTTGTTGGTTGAACAAGCGGAGCCTGTTGATACATAAATCTGATGCATTTCAAGCGAATGCAACAAAATTTCACTTCTTAATCCCAAAAATGACACATTCAAAATATGTCCTGCCTGACATTCATCACTTGATTCATTTATTTTGACTCTGTCAATATTTTCTAAAATACCATTTTTAAGTCTTTCTCTTAATGCTTTTATTGTCTGCATATCATAGTCAACAATTTCCTCGCAAGCCTTTGAAAAAGCTGAAATTCCGACAACATTTTCTGTCCCTGAACGCATATTCTTTTGTTGTCCGCCACCACAAATAAGAGGCTTTATATTAACATTATCCGCTACATATAAAATTCCTGTTCCCTTTATTGCATGAATTTTGTGACCGCTTGCAGATAACAAATCCACTCCCCACTGTTTTGGCTTACACAAGACTTTTCCAAAGCCCTGAACAGCATCTATATGTAGCAAGGCTTTAGGTGATTTCTTTTTCATTATACCTTTTAGTTTATCAACTGGCATTATTGCACCTGTTTCATTATTTACCAGCATAAGACTAACAAAAATCGTATCTTCTCTTAACGCACTTTCAAATTCTTCCAAATCAAAAATTCCATTTTTGTCAACTCCGATATACGAAACCTCATATCCCTCATCTTCTAACATTTTAAAAGGCGTCAGTACTGATTGATGTTCAATTTTTGAAGTGATGATGTGCTTACCTTTTTTTAAATTAGTATGACAAGCACCAAAAATAGCGGTATTGTTAGACTCTGTTCCACCTGATGTAAAATAAATATTATTAGGAGAAACAGATAATATTTTTGATGCATTATCCTTTGCCTTTTTGATTATGTTTTCAGCATCAATGCCAAGCCTATGCATACTTGATGGATTTCCAAAACACTCCATTGCATCTAAAACCGCACCTACAACACCCTCTGATGGTTTTGTTGTTGAGGCATTATCAAGATATATCATTTTTTCACCTCATTTGATTACACAATTCTATTTCTTTTTCCGCCTTTTATAAAGTCTTTAATATTCAACACAATCTCATCAACACATCTTTGACGCGCTTC
>JAZNGS010000015.1:0-2935 GCA_045576555.1 Clostridia bacterium
AAGAAATAACACAATCGGTAACATCAGACTTGGTGAAGTTACAAAGATTGTTGACGCTACAAAGTATGCTGACAAGGAATTGTCAACAACAACATATGCTGGTTTGACAAACGAAGTTGAATATAAGGCATATGCTTACGGTGCAAAGATCGATGGCGTACACCCATTCGTTCTTGTACTTGAGGGTGAAGCTGCTTACACAGCTGCAACAAGATTTGCAGTAATCACAGAAGATGGTTACAAGCAGGAAATCGACGAAGAAACAGGCGATTTAGTATATAGCATTTCAGCATTGTATGGTGACGCTGAATCATTGGTTGTATCTGATGATGTTGCAACAGCAACACTTAATGCATTGGTGAAGGGTGAAGTTATCTTCTTCAAGACTAATGCTGCTGGTCAGGTAACTGCAATTGATAAGTTGTTTGCTTGGACAAATGGCGCTGCTCCAACACAAGCAGAATTGGCAGCTTGGTCACTTGTTGATTTGAACACAGCTTATGCTAACTTGGACGATGAAATCTTAATCGAATCTGCATTCGGCGGAAACTTCTCTGCTGACTTCACAACTGATTGGGATTCAACAGCAAGAGATGCTATAAAACTTGTTTATGGTCCTGTTATCGAAGTAGGCGATAAGGATATCTCATTCGGTAAGGTAGATGCTGCTGGTAAGACAAATACAGAAACTGGCGTTTCAATCTACGGTTACGCTGATGATATCAAGGTTTACACATATGACTACTCACAAGGTGAAGATTACAGATTTGAATATCAAGCTAATGCTATTTCAGCTGTACCTGCAACAACATTGTTAGAAGCATATATGGAAGCTGATGAAATCACAGTTGATTGGAACAAGGATACAGACGATGAAGCTGGCGTACAAAAGGGTAACCAAGACGCAGTTACATTCGCATTCGCTGTAGTTGTTGATGACGAAGTTCAAGATATCTTCGCATTCTTGGCTAAATAATTAACATAAGTTGTAATTAACTTAAATATTAAAGAACTGACCTTTTGGTCAGTTCTTTTTTATAAGTTTTTATTTAATAAAATTAAAAATACTTGAAATTATATTTTAAATATGATATTATTAATAATGTTACTGCAACAGTGATTGTTTGTTGAAAAATGTACATAACAAACTGAATATTATTGAGTAATTCAGGATGTAGTGTGAAAAATTAGAAAGGAGATAAAAATATGAAACACAGCTTTATAAATCTATTGACACCCCCGGATAGTGTTCTCTTTCAGTTTGAGGACAGTCCTGGGCGTTTTGAAGAGGCTGACGGACGGGAAACACACAATGAGCGAATCGATTATACTATAGCTGGAAATGAGGGTAGAATTACAATCTTCCCATCTAAGAGACCGATAAAAAGAATCAAACTTCGTTGGCGTGGTGATATGTCCGATTGTATCCTTGTAACAGGTGATGCGTTAGAAAGATTATATGCATCCACCATTGGGACTGTGGCTAAAAAAGCGATGTCATCTCCGGTATGGACAGGAATAGTTTCCGACAGAGATATGCCCTGGTATTTTCAGGCATATGATGGAGAAAAGCTTAATTGTTTTGGTGTCAAAACAGGTGCAGATGCTTTCTGTACATTTTTGTGTGATGAATCAGGCATAACATTATGGCTTGATGTTAGAAACGGTGGTGGCGGAGTCAGTCTTAAAGAGCCACTTCTTGCAGCACGCGTAGTCTGCCGAGAGGGAAACACAGAGGAAACTCCATTCGAAGCATCTCAAGCATTTTGTAGAATGATGTGTGAAAACCCTGTAATGCCAAAGCAACCGATTTTTGGTGCAAATAACTGGTACTGGGCATACGGAAACATTTCTCACGAATCCGTGATGACTGAGACCGATAACCTTATGGATATGTGTCAGGACTGCTCAAAGAAACCATATATGATTATAGATGATGGCTGGCAAAGAGGTCGCTATAAAACGAAAAACCGTATGAGTTATAACGGAGGTCCGTGGGATTTAGTGCATGAAGGATTTTCTTCTATGGCGGAAACAGCAGAAGCTATACATAATAAAGGTGCTAATGCAGGTATCTGGTTCCGACCTCTTTTGACAAATATTCAAGTGCCTTACGAGTGGGAAACTCCGAAAATTAGAGATGATAGAGGAGTAACTCTTGACCCGTCAAATCCTGATGTGCTTAACATGGTGTATGAAACTACTGCCATGATTCGCTCATGGGGATATGACCTTATAAAGCACGACTTTACAACTTTGGACACTATTAGTAGAAAAAATGCTGAGGATGGAGATTGGCATTTTTATGACAGATCAATAACAAATTGCACGATGCTTAAAAACCTTTATCAAACTATTCAGAACGCAGCAGGTGATGCTGAAGTAATAGGATGTAACACTATAGGACATCTTTGCGCAGGAATACACTCTGTCCAAAGAGCAGCCGAGGATACATCGGGAAGATATTTTGAATACACTCGTATGCATGGCTGTGCGTCGTTTATCCGTTTGCCACAGAATGGTACATTCTTCTCATTTGACCCTGACTGTGCTGCATTTACAAGACAGGTTCCCTTTAAGGAAAACCTCGATTTTCTTGAGCTTGCAGCTATAACAGGTAGTACCACTCTTGCATCAGTTGTTCCTGGAATATTAAAAGGGGATGATATGGCACGCATCAGGAAAATATATAAAATTGCCTCTGATGGTGGTTTGGGTGCAGTGCCAGTTGATTGGTTATCGCATAATACTCCATGCCGATATAAAACAGCAAGTGGAGAAGAGTATTACTATGATTGGTATAAGTATTACGATGGAATCCGCTCTTTCTACGGTGTGTATGAGGATTAAAATATCAATAAAAAATACAGTCAGTCAGTAAAATGACTGACTGTAATTTTTTTTGATCAGCCATTTATAAATTTTTTCGACCAAA
>JAZNGS010000016.1:0-2558 GCA_045576555.1 Clostridia bacterium
GCAGTTTTTACTCTGCCCTCACAATGAACACACATCATACCTTCAATTTTCATTTTTGTTTCCATAATTTTTTTCTCCTTTTTAGTATTGTTAGATTTAAACATATTAATTCTCAACGCATTCATAACAACGCAAAAACTTGATAAACTCATAGCAGCTGCTGCAAACATTGGGTTAAGTTTTAAATTGAACAGTGGAATTAAAACACCTGCGGCAACGGGAATTCCTATAGTGTTATAAATAAATGCCCAGAATAGATTTTCATAAATGTTTCTTAGAGTTTTTCTGCTTAAACTTATAGCATTGACTGCATCAATAAGACTGTCTTTCATTAGAACTATATTTGCTGATTCAATTGCAATATCAGTACCTGCACCAATTGCAATACCAATATCGGCAGATGTTAGGGCTGGCGCATCATTAATTCCATCACCAATCATTGCAGTAACACCTGTTTTTTTCAAATCAATAATGACCTGTAGTTTATCTTGAGGCATAACATCTGCAATTACCTCACTAACACCTGTTTCTTTCATAACTGCCATAGCAGTTTCTTTGTTGTCACCTGTGAGCATTATGACATTTAGTCCCATTTTTTTCATCATAGAAATTGCTTTTTTGCTGTCTTCTTTAATTTTATCTGCAATAGCTACAATTCCGATAAGTGTGTTATCTTTAATGAAAAATAAAGGAGTTTTGCCTTCTTTTGCAAAGGACAGAGCTTTAGCTTTTATTTCTTCGGAAATATTTGTTTTTGTTTCAATAAATTTCAAACTTCCTCCGTAGACAATAGAATTATCTATTTTAGCACTGACACCGCTTCCTGTATGAACTTCAAAGTCAGTTGCATCTAATGAGGAAATTTCATCTTTTTGAGCTTTCTCGCAAATTGCCTGCGCAAGAGGGTGTTCGCTCATCTTTTCTAACGAGTATACGATTTCTAATAAAGATTTTTCGTTTAAATTACTATAAGCTATTATGTCTGTGACATATGGTTTGCCTGTTGTGATTGTGCCTGTTTTGTCAAGAGCAACATTTTTTATTTTTCCTGCAATTTCAAATGATGTGGCATTTTTAAATAATATACCATTTTTAGCACCAACACCACTTCCAACCATAATTGCTACAGGAGTTGCTAATCCCAATGAACAAGGACAGCTTATAACAAGCACTGAAATTGCTCTTGAAAGAGCGAATCCAAGGGGATACCCTGATATCAGCCAAATAATAAGGGTAATTAAAGCAATTGCAATAACTATTGGAACAAATATGCCTGATACTTTATCAGCAACCTTTGTTATAGGTGCTTTTGATGCAGATGCATCGCTCACCATTTTAATGATTTGAGAAAGGATAGTATCCTCTCCGACTTTAGTTGCTTTGCATTTTAAAAATCCTGATTGATTTATAGTGCCTGCAGAAACAAGACTGCCGATTTCTTTATCAACAGGGATGCTTTCGCCTGTTAGAGCTGATTCATTAACTGCTGAAAATCCTTCTATAACTACTGCATCAACAGGAATACTTCCACCAGGTTTTACGACAAATATATCATCAATCTTTAAGTTTTTAGCAGGTATTTGCTTTTCAACTCCGTCGGATATTATTATTGCAGTTTTTGGTTTTAAATCAATAAGACTTTTGAGTGCATTTGTGGTTTTTCCTTTTGAATATTCCTCCAACAATTTTCCTACAGTAATTAAGACTAATATCATTGCTGCAGATTCAAAATAAAATTCGTGCAAAAATGAATGTGCAAGATTTATATCATTATTTACATAGGCCGATGTCATCTGGAATAGAGCATAGATACTGTATACAAAAGATGCACCCGAACCAAGAGATACTAATGCGTCCATATTAGGTGACTTATTTATAATGCTTTTATATCCACTAATATAAAAATTGCTATTTATAATTATTATAGAAAGAGATAAAAGCATTTGTATTAATCCGTTTGCCATAGGATTGTTTTTAAAATAATCAGGCAATTTTAATCCAAACACCATATTACCCATAGAGAAATACATCAAAATAATTAGTAGAATGATAGATGAGATTAATCTTTTAATGATAGTTTTTGTGTTAGAGGTTTCTTTTTTTTCGATTTTATCTCTCTTTAAACTTGCATCATATCCACTTGCAATAACTGTATCAATTATATCACTATCCAAAAAATCACCATCAACAACCATTGAATTTGTGAGCAAATTTACAGAACAGGAATCAACTCCGCTGACATTTTTAACCGCTTTTTCCACTCTTGCACAGCAGGCAGCGCAACTCATTCCGATAACATCAAATTGTTTCATGACAGTATTCACCTCTCTTTTATTATATCATTGTGCTGTTTTTTTGTCAATTTATTAACGATAAAAAATAAAAAAGTGCAATAAAAATAAACAAAAAAATTGATTAAATTATAATATTTATACAAGATTTATCTAAAATCAAATAATTGTTGACATAACCACAATATATATGATAAAATGTTCTTGAAATCACAATTTGTTGTGTTTTATATAGATATGGAGGCGATAAATATGAATAAAGAATGG
>JAZNGS010000017.1:0-2073 GCA_045576555.1 Clostridia bacterium
AAATATCATATAATTACAGATGAACAAGCAAAAGAAATAGCTAATTTCGTTATGAATATTAAAGATAAAGCTGAATTTATTATTTGCCAATGCGAACACGGTCAATCACGAAGTGCCGCAGTTGCAGCAGCTATAACAGAATATTTGTATAACGATGGAATTAAAATCTTTTCCTCTGATGACTACTTTCCAAACAAAGTTGTTTACAGAAAGGTTTATGAATATCTGAAATAAGGAGGAACTTATGAATTTTAGAGATGTAGAAAAAAAACTGTGTATAATCGTTGATGAGCAAACTGCAAAGATACTTTCACCTGATATTGAAGCTAATGCTTTATTATGTATGGGATATGTTGACCATACGGCAGGTCTTACTTATGAAGCACTTGCTCTTGCAAACTATTGTGATGGTGATTATTCTGTCGTATGGGAAGCAAAAGATATTAGCTTAAAAATTCGTTCCGGTTCCGTTGCAAACAAAATAATAATGCCTATTGAAAACAAAGTTCTTATGAACAAATTTAAATTTCGGATAGATCTTCTTGAGAACTATTATACTGACTCAGAAGTTGTCAGATGTAGAGAAATAAAAGAACTTGATGGTTTCAGACATCCTGACTTCCCGGACGACTTTGCAATGATTCTTGCAAAGGAAGGAAACAAACCGGAAACAATTTGGGTGCGAGCTATATCCTATATCGGAGCAAACGAAAATATAATGGCTATAAAAGTTCAACTGCTAAATGAACCGTATTCGGATTTCGGCATACATATCCACGATATAATTGATGCAGTAAGTTTTCTCGATGGCAGCGGTGAAAGAATACTTGCACACATAGTAAAAGAATAAATGATAATCTTTGGTGACCAACTCGGTCACCAATTTTTTTTGACACTTTATTTGATGAGCGATAAAATTATCTATTATAGATAAGGGAGGTTTGTTTATGTTTTATGTTTCAGGAGATATACACGGATGTGTTGAGGAGGTGATTTCCTTTTGTGAGCGGAATAAGTTAAGTTCAGATGACACTATAATTTTACTTGGCGATGTTGGCTTAAACTATTTTGGTAATGAAAATGGAGATAGAAAAAGAAAGATGGCGTTAAATGTTTGTGGTGCCAAAATACTCTGCATACACGGGAATCACGAAATGCGACCTGAGTCAATTTCAACATATAAACAAAAGGAACAATATGGTGGAATAGTTATGTTTGAAGATGAATACCCCAATATAACATTTGCAATAGACGGAGAAATATATGATATAGCAGGAAATAAAGCCATTGTAATAGGGGGTGCGTATTCTGTTGATAAATACTATCGTTTAGCTCACAACCTTCAATGGTTTTCTGACGAACAACCGTCTGATGATGTGAAACAAAATGTTGAAAGCACACTTGATGATTTTGGTTGGAAGATTGAACTTGTTTTGTCACACACTTGCCCGGCAAAATATATTCCCACAGAATGTTTTTTGCCTATGATTGACCAAAGTACAGTTGATCAAAGCACAGAAAAATGGCTTGATGTTATCGAGGATAAATTACAATATAATAGATGGTACTGCGGACATTGGCACATAGATAAAAAGATTGATAAAATGCGTTTTATGATGCGAGATTACGAAATAATTGAGGGAGAAATATGTTATGAGTAAACAATTTGAGAATTCGTTCAGTTGGAATGTCAAGAGATATGAATTCAATAAAAAAACTATTGAGGACTTCGATGTTATTCCTTTTATAAGTGTGATTATACGCAAACTAAAAAGACAATCAGCTAATAAAGAGGAGTTCGCAAAGAAATTATCTAGTGAAATGAAGTTCCGTTTTTGTTGGAAAAGCGAATTTGAAATTGAAATTGAACATTTGTCTGATGGTCGAATACTACTTAAGCCGTGGTTTGGATATGATGTGGCAGGCGATGCTGTACTCGATGTAACAGATAATATTGATTTTGATTGGAAGAGATTTGCAGAGAAATATAAAAGTTTAAATAATAATAAAAATGAGTTCACAATAGATGTGTGGAATCAACTGTCGTATAGATGGAATGATTTTGTAACTTAT
>JAZNGS010000018.1:0-6728 GCA_045576555.1 Clostridia bacterium
CTTATATCTTGCCATAAGTATTGAAAAGGAAGTCAATCTTATATCTTTTGGCACTTCTTTACTGGCAATATCAAACACTTGTGAATCGCACACAACCAATGACGGACTAAATTTCTTAATCGCATCATTAATCCCTGTTTCTTTAACAACAATTGCGTATGCATCAGAATCCAATATATCTCTTATTGTCTGTTGCTGTGGTAAAATTAGTCTTCCCTTTGGTGCAGCCTCATCTATTGGAGTTACCAACAACACAAAGTCGCCCTTGTTTATCAGGTCACCAACTATTCTTTTGTCTTTTTTATAGCTTTTTGAAAGATTAGCGATTTTTTCTTTGAGGGCATCAATATTCTCCCCTGTTTTTGCACATATCAAAATTTCTTTTTCGTCATTTAATTTAATATTATTAAGATCGGATTTATTGTAGGCTATAATATAGCTTATTTTTCTATCCTTAAATTCCTTAATTAATTTTTCATCACAATCCGATATGCCAACGGTTGCATCGACCACCAAAACTGCGACATCAATTTTATTTAAGACCTGCAAAGTTTTCTCAACTCTCATTTTCCCAAGCTCGCCAACATCATCAATTCCTGGTGTGTCAATCAGCATAACAGGGCCCATCGGCAACAGCTCCATTGCTTTATACACAGGGTCAGTTGTTGTTCCCAAAACCTTGGAAACAATCGAAAGTTCCTGCCCTGTCACCGCATTAATAACACTCGATTTCCCTGCATTTCGTCTGCCAAAAAAACCAATATGCACTCTATCGGAAGAATGTGTTTCGTTAAGTCCCATATTCATTTCCTTTCTAAATTATCAAATTACTCTTACTATTAATCAATTCGTCAGCTTTAACCAATCTCTCGCAAAGACCCGAGAAACGATTAGATTTTGTGTTATTTGTTATCATCTTCACAATGCTTGTTTCATTACCAACCAGAATAACCATTCTCTTGGCTCTTGTGACTGCAGTGTATAAGAGGTTTTTGAACATAAGCATTGAATTAAAATTCGATACGCTTATAATTACATAGTCAAATTCATTACCCTGACTCTTATGAACTGTGATAGCATATGCTAACTCCAAATCCTCAAGGTCGGAAAAAGGATAAATAACCTTTTTATCATCATCAAATACAATTTCCAAAATTTTATCGATGGCTGATATTTTCTCGATTATTCCAATATCTCCGTTAAAAATTCCTGTTCCCTCTTCACCATTATCCCTTATCCACTCAATATCATAGTTATTTTTTGTCTGCATAACCTTGTCGCCGACTCTGAAAATCGTCTTTCCATAGTTGGTTTGAGCTTTCATGTAATCAGGCGGATTAATCTCCTGTTGCAATATTTCATTTAAAGAATTGACTCCTGCAGTACCCTTCCTTGAAGGCGACAACACCTGAATTGAATTAATCGGATTAATGTTATATGTCGCAGGCAATCTGTTTTTATATAAATCCGCAATAGTCGCATTAACAAGCTGTGGGTCAGTTCTTTTCATAAAAAAGAAGTTCGGATTTTCGCTTTGGAAAATCGGCATTTCGCTATTATTAATTCTATGCGCATTAACAACTATCAAGCTCTCCTGTGCCTGCCTGAATATGTGTTCAAGCTTTATGACATTAATTGTGCCTGAAGTAATAATATCTCTCAACACATTACCAGGCCCCACCGATGGCAATTGGTCGGCATCGCCCACCAATATCACCTTTGCACCAGGCTTCACAGCCTTTAAAAGTGATGACATAAGGTTAATATCAAGCATACTGACCTCATCAACAATTATAACATCAGATGAGAGAGGATTGTCTTCATTTTTTGAAAAGGTGACATATAATTCACTGTCATTCCTAACAACTCCCAAAAGCCTGTGAATTGTCTTTGCTTCAAGCCCTGTGACCTCGCTTATTCTCTTTGCGGCTCTGCCTGTGGGTGCGGCTAATGCAATCTTTAAATTCATTTTCTGCATCAGTTTTATTATAGTATTAAGAGTTGTTGTTTTTCCTGTTCCGGGACCACCTGTTATAATGACGCATCCGTCAGTTATCGCTGAGAGTGCAGCAAGTCGTTGCTTATCATCAAGTATAACTCCGTCTTCCTTTGAAATCTCATCAATTAAATTTTGCGCCTTATCAATAGCCATAGCATATTTCTGGTCGGCATCTGCTAATGAGCATAATCTGTTCGCAACATAAATCTCTGCATTCAAAAGGCTCATAAGGTAACACACACTCTCGCCCAAAACTGTATCCACAAAAACATCTTCATCAAGTGTGAGTGAAACAAGTGCATCTTCTGCCTCGTCAGCAGTCACCTGTAATTTTGAAACAATATGCTCTGCTAATTCCTTTTTAGGTAAATATGTGTGCCCTGATTGGTATGCAGCAAGCATAAGGGTATATTTTGCAAATGCTTTTATTCTCTCAACCGAATTTTTAGGTAACCCTAAAATATGAGCTATATTATCAGCAGTTTTAAAGGTTATTCCATCAACTTTATCTGCAAGAATATAAGGGTTTTCCTTTATTTTATCAACTGCCGCCTCACCAAGTATTTTATGCACCGAGGTTGCAAGTTTTGCCGAAATTCCAAACTGTTGCAAAAACATAACTATTCCTGAAATTGACTGAAGTCTTTGAAATTCTTGCGAAAAATTGATTGCTTTTGCTTTTGTAATTCCCTTTATCTCACTCAATTTTTCAGGATAATTTAATAAAACATTAAATGACTCCTCGCCAAATGCTTCAACAATCCTTTTTGCAGTTGCCTCTCTTATCCCAGGAATAACACCTGATGACAGATAAAGTAAAATTGCATTTTCGTCAGTTGGGAGTATTGTTCTATAAGAAATTGCAGAAAATTGCTCGCCATACTCCGGATGCATTGTCCACTTGCCTGTCATTTCAATATTTTCGCCCTCGCTGATATAAGGAAGATAACCAGTGGCAGTAAAAACGCCCTCTTCCTTGTTTTGTATCTCGCAGACAGTATATCCGTTTTCTTCATTTGTATAAATTATTTCAACAACTGTTCCCGTCATTGAAAAGACAGTGTCATCCAGATAATTTTCGTTCATTCTAAACTCCATTAATCTCGCAATATTCTTTTTAAATTATATCACGATAAGAAATAAAAATCAACATTATAAGAAATAATAAAAAACATACTATGAAAAATAACGGAGGAATTTACTATGTGCGGAATAGTTGGATATGTAGGATACGAAAAAGCAAAAGATATATTATTAAACGGACTTTCTCAACTTGAATACAGAGGCTATGATTCATCAGGAATTGCAGTTTTTGAAAAAAATAAAATTATAACTATAAAGGCAACTGGAAAATTAGAAAATCTCCAGAAGAAAATCAATAATTCTGACGAATTGGCAGGCACAGTCGGAATCGGTCACACTCGCTGGGCAACTCACGGAAAGCCTACTCTTTCCAATGCACACCCACATTTGTCAGAAAATTTTACACTTGTCCATAATGGAATAATCGAAAATGAGGAATTTTTAAAAGAGAAATATCTAAAAGACGAAACTTTTAATTCCGAGACAGACAGTGAAGTAGTTGTGAAGCTTATGGAGAAATTTTATAGTGAAAACAGGGACATAAAATTAACTTTTATAAAATTAATTAAAGAATTAAAAGGCTCATATGCTCTTGCAATTATTTCAAAAGACAATTCAAATACAATCTATGCACTCAAAAACAAATCTCCCTTGTTAATCGGTAAAGGCACAGATTTTAATATGCTTGCAAGCGATGCCTCTGCAATGATTGAAAAAACCAATGAATTTTATGAGTTAGAGGATAAGGAATTTGCTGTAGTAATGCAAAATTCTATTCAAATATTTTCTCAAAACGGAGAAGAATTAGGCAAAAAACCATATGTTTCACATCTTGAAAAATCCGATATTCAAAAAGGCACATATCCTCACTATATGCTAAAAGAAATTGAGGAACAATCCAATGTAATCAGGAGAATTTTGAAAAAATATCAAGAAAATAATTTTGACCCTGATATGATTAATAGCATTAATGAATGTGACAGAATATATATTCTTGCCTGCGGAACAAGCTATCATGCAGGTCTTTTAGGTAAGTATTTTTTTGAACACATTTCAAATAAGCCTTCTGAAGTTTTAATTGCAAGTGAGTTTTTATATAATCCCCCACTCCTTTCAGAAAAACCAATGTTCATTTTCATATCTCAAAGCGGTGAAACTGCCGACTGCAAAAATGCGTTAACAAAAATAAAAGAATGGGGACATAAAACATTAACAATTACCAATACTCAAAATTCAGCTCTTTCAAGAGAGTCCGACTACACTCTTTTACTATGGGCAGGTCAGGAAATTGCAGTTGCATCAACCAAAGCATATATCGCACAGATAACACTGCTTGCAATTTTGTCAGCAGAAATCAAAAACTCAATTAATATAGACTTAAAAAGTGAATTATTAAGAACTGCAAATGAAATGGAAAAGTTATTTAAAAACAAAAAGATTTATGAAGAAATTTGTAAAAAATATCTCCATAAGTCCAAAAACTGCTTTTATATTGGTCGTTCAATTGACTATTACACCTGTTTGGAAGCATCACTAAAATTAAAAGAAATTTCCTATATACACACGGAAGGGTTTGCCGCAGGAGAATTAAAACACGGAACAATTGCACTAATTGAAAATAATACCCCTGTTATTGCAATAATAACTCAAAATAATATTAATTCTTCCGTAAGGGGCAATATAAAAGAAGTTCAATCAAGAGGGGCAAAGGTAATAACTATTTGCTCAAATGCTCTCAAATCCTCTGATGATACTATAATTATAAATGATGTTCACCCTGTCCTTGCTCCAATGCTCAGCATTGTCCCCTGTCAATATCTTGCATACTACTGTGCACTTTTAAACGGTTGCGATATTGATAAACCACGAAATCTCGCAAAATCAGTAACGGTGGAATAATTTCTATCTACACAGTTTTGATACTTTTCTTGGATTTTTGCTTGAATTTCTTTTTTGGGCTTTGCATATAGTTTACTGACAATGCAATAATTACTGACACAAAAAACACAAAAACAGGCCTTAAATATATAAATAATTCTGTATGTTTCAAGGGGGTCATATTCAAAATTTCTCCTACAATCACATGAATTATATACACTGTTGTATTTGTATTAAATAACCTTATCGCTCTTGAATTATATGTCTTATTTTTCATCTTTAAAGCAATAACAAATAATGCAAATGCCATTAGTATAGAACCAATGTATAGGTCTTTGTCCCAAGAATATTTCAGCATTACAATTGATTCAACCAAACATACTATAATCATTATTAATATATGTTTAGCAGTGACTATTTTTAAAATAGTTTCTTCATTTTTCATTATATAATTACCAAATGCAAATAACGGATATCCTGTAAACAAGAAATTTCTAATTAAATACAGTGGAATTCTCATTCCAAAAGGTGATAGACCGACACCCAGAACGAGATTGATTATCAAAAGTATGCACGATATAATTAGAATTATATTTTGCTTAATCTTTAATTTAATAACAAGACATTCAATTAAATAACAATATACCAATCCGCCTAAAAACCATAAATGCGATGAGGTCATTGATAAATTAAAAAGAAAAAAAGTAATAATGTGTTTAATATTGGAATAGGAAACTATGTAGCTAACCACTTGGTGAGGTTCGCCTGAAAACAATATTATAATTATCCTGAAACAGAAATGCAAAATAAATGCACCGATATATATTTTTATAATATGTATAACTTTATTCCTCAATTTTTCAATACTATTATCAGACGAAAAATATCCTGATACCATAAAAAACACAGGTACTGCAAAACGAGCTAAAATAGTAATCAGCTTTCCCATTTCCCCGTAAAATTTAATGTGTATGCATACTATCATGAATGCAGAAATAAATTTTAACAAATCTAGGGATTGATTTCTAACTTTATTCTCTTTCGGATTAATTATATCCATATTTTTACCTCCGTTTTGTTATTATTATTTTAATCTTTATTATGCATAAATTTTTTACTCTGCAATAAATAAAGTATTTTACAAAGCATTTTTTCCGACAGCACTCTTCTAAAAAATACTGCAATTTTCATTAAAGTTCCTGGGATAATGATTAGTTTACCCTTTAGCATTTTATTAATTGCATACTCGCAAACACTTCTTTTGTCGGCAATTATCATATTTCTGCCTTTTTCATCGCCTCTTCCAAAGCTCACCTTTGCAACTTGTTCAAATTCTGTTTTAACAGGTCCCGGACAAAGCACACTTATCTTCACATTTGATTTTTCCTGCCTCAATTCTTCATATAAAGATTGAGTTAATCTTAACACATAGGCTTTTGATGCATAATAGCCAGAGAACAAAGGTCCTGGAAAAAATGCGGCAATAGATGCAACATTCATAATATATCCGCTGTTTTTTTCTTTAAACTTCTTTGCAACAAGCTTGGTTAAAATATGCACCGTTTTAACATTGGTATCTATCATATTAAGCCCATCATTTAAGTCGGAAGAACACAAATCTCCAAACACTCCAAACCTTGCATTGTTAATAAAAATATCCACATCATCTAATTGAGAAACAATTTGTTCAATATCGCTAGCCTTGGTAACATCAAGGCACAATATTTCAACATTTGTTTGCAAGCTATTCTTTAATTCATTAAGTTTT
>JAZNGS010000019.1:0-6804 GCA_045576555.1 Clostridia bacterium
CATCAAAATTTGTTCTTCTGCACCTGTTTTTACATTTATATAGACTAAAAAGTTTTTGTTGTTATAATTACCCTTAAACTCGTAGCATAAAACCTCTCTTTTACTGTCCTTTGGTATAAGTGCCAATGATGCAGAGTCAACTGACAAATGCGAATTTATGCGTGATTTTGCATCTTCCTCTGAAATTTCAACACTTTCTAAATTTCTATGCTTATGATTCATGATATACCCATGAGCTTCCATTCCGATAATCTCACAATTATCGAGTGCTACCTTAACTTTTATCAAATCGGAATAGCATATAACATTTCCTTGAGTATATGCAAAATTAACTGTTGCAATTCCGTTTGACTTATCATAATAGCTTTCTTTTAAGGAGGTATAGCCCTTTGATGTTAAAAATTCCTTTGCTTTTGATATTGCATCGTCAAAGTTACATTTTTCTTCGCCAACTTCGCGTGTGTCAAGGAAATAAACAGGGTTGCCGCCTTTTTTGCTTATTGTTATATATATTTCTCTGTCATCAAGTTTTGCTGAATATGAGTATGAATCAATAGCTGTATTTTGACTTTCTCCTGAATGAGCAAGGTTTTGCCCCCTGTCGCCAAGAAATTTTTTGGCAATATTCAACCCCTCTTCAGCACTGATTTCTTTTGCACCCTCAAGCATTGCAGGTTTTATATTTTCGATATGGTCGGAAAAAGGTCCGTCATAGATTAATGATGGGTATTCCTGAAATTCTTTTTCAACATTCTCAAAGCTTGAATTTATATCGCCGCCAGCTGCTTCGGCATTATTTTCAAAGTATTTTTTTGAAGTTCTTTTTATTGTTCCGAATGATATATCACCGTTATAGACATCTTGTTGCATTTTTAAAAGATTATTGTTCAAAGTGGTTGCGTAATTTCCCAATTCACTTAATGATTTATAATCTTCTTCACTGATTTTTTTTGAGTTAATTACATTCTGGCTTAACAGATAAGTGAAATCACCTACCTGTGACAAAAATTTCTCTGTTGCCTCAAGCTGAACTTCCGAAATGGGTAGTTGTCCAAGACATGCCTTTGCCGCACTTGTCATTCTGAAAAGCTCGGAGGAAATTGTGCTCATCTGGCTCGCACTTGAAACAAGCATACTTTTTTGGAGCAATGTATCAATGTCATCAACATAGCTGACAAGCTCGTGAAATGCTCTGTTGTAGTTATTTTCAACACTTGTTTCAAGGGATTTTTTTTGTGTATAGATATAGCCTGAAAATATTGCAAGAACTGCTATGATAATTGCCAATATCCAATAAATTATTCTGTGTTTAGCTGCTTCGTTGTGTGTCATAATATTTCCTTTCTATTTACAAAATCTGTGTTTTCCAATTTGCTTTATAAATGTTCTTGACCATATCCATGAGTTTGTTGCAGTATCGGGATTGAAGTAGTATATTGCTCCACCCGTTGGGTCCCAACCATTCATTGCATCCTGACATGCTTTATAAACAGTAGAATTTTCTGCAATGGGTTCGTTAATTTGTCCGTCAGATACTGCAGTAAAAGCACCCGGTTGATAAATAACACCTGAAATGGAATTAGGAAAGGATGAGTGTTTTACTCTGTTTAGAATAACTGCTGCAACTGCGACTTGTCCCTCATATGGTTCACCTCTTGCTTCGCCATTAACTGCCCTTGAAATTAGCTGGACATCGCTTGCCGAGCGTGCAGTTTGAGCTTGTGCTTGTTGGGAAAGAATAATAGTTAGAATTGATGCTATTAAAATTGCCAATATACTCAAAATGAATATAATTTTTGATTTAGAAAATGTTATCAAATTTATCACCTCAAATATTAATGTTAAAACTATTTTGAGCAAGTTATGGGATTATTATGTATAAGAATTAACTTTTTTGACAAGAATTTCATCAAAATTTAAATAGGAGAATTGTTGTGAAGAAATTAATATTATCTATCCTTTTAATAAGCGAAATTTTTATGATGGGGAATGTGTATAGCAAAAATTTCACTGATGAAATTTCCGATAAACTTTTGAGAATGCACATTTTAGCAAATAGCAACAGTGATTCTGACCAAAGTATTAAATTAAAGGTCAGAGATTTTGTTATTGAATATATTGATAAGAACAAGTTAAAGGATAAAAACGGAGTAATAAATTCTATAAAGAATATGGAGAGAGAAATCAATGATTTTTTAAAGGAAAATGGTGCGGATTATAATTGCAGAGTGCTAATTTCAAATTCAACATTTAAAACAAAGGAATATTCTGATTTATCAATTCCTGCAGGAGAATATCAGGCGTTAAAAATCATATTGGGTGAGGGCAAGGGTGAGAATTGGTGGTGTATTGCATATCCTCCGCTTTGTTTTACAGAATCGGTTACAGGAAAGATAAGTGATGATGGAAATATGTTGTTAAGTGAAAAATTGAATAAAGAGGTTTATAATATTATAAAGAACAACAATATGGAATATAAAATAAAATTTAAAACAATAGAGCTTATTAACAGTATTTTTCGTAAATGTACTTGATTTTTAGAGGATTTTGTGATATTTTATATATAAGATAAAAAATTGGAGGTACATAATATGAAAAAATTAATTTCATTGGTAATTTCATTAGTTGTTGCAATGTCAACCATAACAGCATTTGCCCAAGGCGGTTTAACAATTTTAAAGGATGGAGAAAAGCTTAATCCGGATGTTGCACCATTCATTGCAGAAGATGGATATATTATGGTTCCATTGAGAATAATTTATGAATCAATCGGCGCAACTGTTACATGGGAAAATGACACAAGAACAGCTATTTCTTTATACAATGTTAATGATGAAGCAAGGGCATTGTTTTTGCAAATCGGAACATCATATGCATTTTTGAATGGTGAAAAATTTGATTTTGGTAAAGAAGCAGAGATTGTTGGTGACAGAACATTTGTGCCTATAGGAGCAGTTACACAGACTCTTGGATATAATGTTGATTGGCACCCTGAAACACTTACAGTATCAATTACAACAAAATAAAAAAATGAGTGGGCGGTTATGTAAAACCGCCCATTTAAAATTGAGGGAATAAAATGAAAAGAAAATCTGGCATTATTTTATTTATTCTTATTTTTCTTATAGTTTGTTTTTGTTATGTTGAACGAGATAGAGTTTATACCACCACAATTAACGATATGATGGATACAATAACTCAAATAAAGCTCATAACAAAGAATGACGGAGAAAAATATATTGATGATATTTCCGAAATAATCAGAAAATATGATAAGATGTTTTCTCATACTGATGAAGAAAGTGAAATTTATAAACTTAATAAGGGAGAAAAATTTGATTTATCAGAAGAAACCCATGACATAATAAAAGCATCAGGGGAATTTTATGATGATACATACGGAGCATTCGATATAACAATCGGAGCGGTTTCAAAGCTATGGAATAAAACATTTGAAAATAGTGTATTACCGGATGAAAATGAACTGAACAAAGCGCTAAAAACTGTTAATTATAGCTCTTTAAGTCTTAAAGACCAGGAAATAAATCTTGGTGCGGTTGCAAAGGGGTATATTGCAGACAGGGTATCGGAATATATTAACGAAAATAAAATTGAGAATGCACTTGTTAATCTGGGTGGAAATATCTATGCTAAAGGCAAGAATGAAAATAATAAAAAATGGAATATCGGAGTATTAGACCCATTAGAGACAGATTCTGTTTTGTTGACACTTGATATTTCTGATAAATTTGTTATTACATCGGGAAATTATATTCGTTATACCGATATAGATTCTGTTAGATATCATCATATTATTGATGCAACAACGGGATATCCTGCCAATAATGAACTAAACAGTGTTACGATTATTTCGGATAGCGGATTTATAGGCGATGCATTAAGTACATCCTGTTTCTTGCTGGGATATGAAAAGAGTAAGGCTCTTTTAGAAAAATATAGCGTTTCAGCAATATTTGCAACAAAGGATAATAAAATTTATTATTCCAAAGAACTTGAAAGTTCAATGAAAAAAATGACAGATAATTATGAATTTATAGAATTTTAGACAATAAAATACTCTCTTAATTTCCTTTGTCGGATTTTGGCATATGATTGCCAAATTACGACAAAGGATTTTTTTGTTTTAGTCCGAAATATTAATTGTATAAACTAAGGAGGAATAGATATGGATATTAATTTAATCAGTGAAAAGAGAACAGTTGTTGTTAAAATACAATCAGACCTTGACCATCATTTAGCTGCTCAAATACGAAAAAGTGTAGATGCAAAAATAAAAAGCAGCAATGCAGTAAATGTTATTTTTGATTTTAGCGATGTTGATTTTATGGATAGCTCGGGTATAGGTATGCTTATGGGAAGATATAAAATGACAAATATTCTTGGGGGAAAAGTAATAATTTTCGGAGTAAAAAAACAAATAAAACGGATAATTGATATGTCAGGGATAGATAAAATAATAAATATTTGTGATACCTATGATACTTCAATAGGTTTAGTATAAAGAGAAAGGATAGTTATAAAATGGAAAATATAATGAAATTGGAATTTGCAAATAAATCATGTAACGAAAATCTTGCAAGACTTGTTGCCGCAGCGTTTGTAACACCTCTTGACCCAACCTGTGAAGAATTATCCGAAATAAAAACTGCAATTTCTGAAGCAGTAACCAATGCAATTATTAACGGATATGAGGACAGTCTTGGAATGGTGAGATTAGATGGGAAAATATATGGAAATGTTGTGGAATTTACTGTGAGCGATAAAGGCTGCGGAATTGCAGATGTGTCGAAGGCAATGGAACCGTTATATACAGGTAAGCCTGAACACGAGCGTTCAGGACTGGGATTTACCATAATGGAAAGTTTTATGGATAAAATTGAAGTTAAGAGCACTTTAGGCATAGGCACAGTGGTTAAAATGAAAAAGGTTATTAAAAATGACAGATAATTTAGCTTTACTAAAAGATTTACATAGCGGTAATACTTATACCGAGAATGAACTTATTGAGAACAATATGGGTTTGGTTGCAGGTATTGCAAAGAGGTTTTATAATAGCGGTTATGACAATGAGGAGCTTATCCAGATTGGTTGTATGGGACTTATAAAAGCAATCAGACGCTTTGATTTTAGTTTCAATGTTCAGTTTTCGACATATGCCGTTCCAATGATTATTGGTGAAATTAAAAAATTTATAAGAGATGATGGAATAATCAAGGTAAGCAGAAAACATAAGACAAATGCAATAAAGGCAAAGTCTGCAAGGGAGAAGCTTCATCAGGAGTTAAAAAGGACACCTACAATTTCAGAGATTGCAAGAGAATGTCAAATCAGCGAAGAAGAACTCATAGAGTCAATGGATGCTACTGCTTTGCCAGAATCCATATATCAGCCTTGTTATACTGATGAAAAGAGTAGCCTTATTGATAAACTCGGAATAATCGAAGAGGATGGTAAAATAATTGATAAAATATTAGTTAAGGAATTATTGGATACTCTGTCACCAAGAGAGAAAAAAATAATTATAATGAGGTATTATTATCAAAAAACACAGAGCCAGATTTCAAAAATTATAGGAGTGTCACAGGTGCAGATTTCGAGATTAGAAAAGGGAGCATTAATGAAAATGCGAAAATTTATAGAAAAATAAGGTGTCAATTATGACACCTTATTTTTGAAATCAGGGTAAAAATTAATAATGTAACTACATTTACAATTACAATGCTTGCACCTGTCGGAGCATTTAATAAATATGATATAAATAAACCGAATGTAAAGCATAAGATAGATATAATAGCTGATGAAATTGTGACAGCCTTGAATGTTTTAAAGATTCTCATAGATGTTAAGGCAGGGAATATAATAAGTGATGAAATAAGCATCGAGCCCATCAATCTCATACCAAGAACAATGGTCACGGCGGTCAGGACCGCAATCATCATATTATATAAATTTGTATTAATTCCCGTTGCCTTTGAAAAGTTTTCGTCAAAAGTAATTGAAAAAATCCTGTTATAGTATATTATGAAAAATATTAAAACAATCAAAGAGATTATAATACTTATAATCATATCATTGTTATTTGTTGATAAAATACTGCCGAAAAGATAATTATTAAGGTCAGTGTTCATTCCGGGAGTGAGCGAGAGTATCATAACACCAATTGCAAGTGATGATGTGGATATGACTGCAATCAGGGAGTCCCCCTTAACCTTGCTATTTTCAGTAATTCTCAAAATAAAAAATGCCGCAATAACTACTACAGGGATTGTTACAAATAGTGGTGCAGTGTTTAGAGCAGCAGAGATTGCTAAAGCTCCAAAACCGACATGAGAAAGTCCGTCACCAATCATCGAATATCGTCTCAACACAAGATTAACACCCAACAAAGATGCACAGAGGGACACTAAAATGCCGACTATTAAGGCACGCATCATAAACGGATACGAAATTATTTCAAAAATAAAATCCATTGTCAATTTCCTCCGTTAAATTTCTTTGAAAAATCACTCTTTACATATTCATCAGTAGTACCAAAGAAATAATTATTATGCTCCAGGTGAAGAATGTGTGTAGCATTTTCAATTGATTTGTCAATGTCGTGAGAAACCATAATGACTGACATATTGTGTTCTTTATTTAAATGAGCAATTAGGCCATATAAATCATTTGTAACAAGCGGGTCAAGGCCTGAAACAGGCTCGTCCAATAAGATTAAGCTGTCAGCGGCACATAATGCTCTTGCTAATAAAACTCGTTGCTGTTGTCCGCCTGACAAATCCTGAT
>JAZNGS010000020.1:0-2248 GCA_045576555.1 Clostridia bacterium
GGACAAAAGCAAAGGGTTGCTATTGCATCAATTCTTGCAATGGAACCTGAATGTATAATTCTTGATGAGCCGACAGCAATGCTTGACCCAAGAGGTAGAAAAGAAGTTATATCGACAATAAAAAATCTTAATAAAAATAAAAATATGACAGTTATCCTGATAACTCATTATATGGACGAGGCAGTGCACGCTGACAGAGTTATTGTTATGAATAAGGGTGAAATTAAGATGGATGGCGAACCTAAAAAGGTGTTCTCGCAAGCAGAGGAACTAAAGATCTATGGTCTTGATGTTCCGCAGGTAACAGAACTTACTCACAAGCTGATTGAGCTTGGTTTTGATATTCCGTCTGATATAATAAGTATAGACGAGTGTGCCGAGGTGCTCATCAAATATCTTAAAAAAGAGGGTATGGCAAATGATTAAAATAGAGCATTTGAATTATATATATCAACAGGGAATGCCATATGAAATGCACGCATTAAATGACATAAATCTCGAAATTCCTGACGGTGATTTTACTGCAATTATCGGTCATACAGGTTCAGGAAAATCGACTCTTATTCAGCATTTGAACGGACTTATAAAGCCGACAAGCGGAAAGATTTTCATAAACGGAGTTGAAATAACTGACTCAAAAACAAATATGAAAGAGATAAGACAAAAAGTTGGCTTGGTATTCCAATACCCTGAAAATCAGCTTTTTGAAGAAACTGTGTATAAGGATATTGCTTTTGGTCCTAAAAATATAGGACTTTCCGATGAGGAAATTGATAAAAGAGTTAAGGAAGCAATACACGCAGTTAATCTTGATGAGGATATATTGGAAAAATCTCCTTTTGAACTGTCAGGTGGACAAAAAAGACGAGTGGCTATTGCAGGGGTTATTTCGATGCATCCTGAAATATTAATACTTGATGAGCCAACAGCAGGACTTGACCCAAAGGGCAGAGACAGATTGTTAAAACTTTTGACGAGTCTTCATGAAGATACCGATATGACAATTATATTAGTTTCTCATAGTATGGAGGATGTTGCAAAGGTTGCAAAAAATATTGTGGTTATGAACAATGGTTCGATTTATATGCACGCACCTGTTGCGAATGTATTTGAAAAAGGTGTAGAGCTTGAAAAAATTGGACTCAGTATTCCGCAAGTCACTATGCTCATTAATCGATTAAGACAAATGGGGGCAGAGCTTCCAAAGGATATTTACACTGTTAAATATGCCGCCAACATTTTATCGGAGGCAATGAAGGGAAAAACTGATGTTTAAAGATATAACAATAGGGCAGTATATTGCCGGAAAATCGGTTATGCACAGATTAGATGCAAGACTCAAACTGATTCTAACATTTTTATTTATTATCATTTTATTTGTTATCACAAAACCAAGTTCCTATCTTATTGTGACCTTGGTTACAACGATGTTGATACTTATGACAAAAATTCCTTTGGGATATTTCTTAAAGGGATTAAAACCGATGCTTTTTATTATAGTGTTTACAGTTATAATAAATCTATTTTTGACACCTGGGGAAATTTTGTGGCAATGGAATATTTTTGGCTGGTCAATGAAAATTACACTTGAGGGTGTTAAAATGGCATTAACATTGCTATTAAGATTAACTCTGTTGGTGTGCGGAACATCACTTTTAACATTGACAACCTCACCTATTATGTTAACAGATGCAATTGAATCGGTGCTCTCACCCTTAAAAGTGATAAAAGTACCCTCGCACGAAATAGCTATGATGATGTCTATTGCAATAAGATTTATTCCAACTATTGCAGAAGAGGCAGATAAAATTATCAAGTCTCAAAAGGCAAGAGGAGCGGATTTTGAAAGCGGAAATATTATAATGCGTGCTAAAGCTATGATTCCATTGTTAGTACCGCTTTTTGTCAGTGCTTTCAGACGCGCCGATGAGCTTGCAACCGCTATGGATGCGCGTTGCTATCATGGTGGCGCAAACAGGACGAGAATGAAAGAAATGAAGTTAAGTAAAATTGATTATAAGGCGATTATTTATTGTGGATTGTTTGTTGTGTTGTTAATTGTGACAGGATATATTCTGTAAGAGGTAAAAATGAGAAATTTAAAATTGATTATACAATATGACGGTACAAATTACCATGGATGGCAAATTCAGGAGAATGCCGTGACAATACAAGGCGCGATTGAAGATGCAATAAAGAAATTAACAGGTGTCCGACCTAAATTATCAGGCTGCGGAAGAACTGATAC
>JAZNGS010000021.1:0-2564 GCA_045576555.1 Clostridia bacterium
GGCCTCCGACTTAGATTTGAACATAGTTTTATTCCTATACCGATTAATGAATAGAAAAATGGCTCGTAAATTTTTCCAAAAGCGTGGAGAGTAACAACAAAAATGTCGGTTATACAAAGAAAAACAAGCGCAGGTGCAAGCATTGACAAGAAATGCGATGAAGCTGTATTTTTAAATAAAATATATAGAAGTTCGTCTGCAAACATTGCAAGCATAAGTGCACAAGGAAGTATTATTATGATTGTAGCCTGTAGTGCACCAAGGATGGTTTTTCTTGTGAGTCGTGTGTCGTTTTTTGCATATGCACCGCTTATTATTGGAAATATACTCGTTCCCAATGCGCCGATTATCCCTGTCGGAAGATGAAAAATTGTCAATGCATATCCTGAATATGCACCATACAGCCATCTTGCACCGTCAACAGACATTTTTAAGGTTTTATTAAGTTCATCAAAGTGTGTTGTATAGCTTGAATATTTTAATAAAAAGCTATCAATATTTTCAGGTGTAAAACGAATATTTATAAGAGAGTTTCTTATTGTCGCAACATCTAAAAGGCTGAATGCACTTGAAACAGATGAGCATATGAGCATAGGAAAAGTAATTTCCCAGATTAATTTTATGATTTCTTTATTATTTTTTAATTCTCCGATATTTTTTTGTTTTTTGTTTGATCTGAAGAAAAGAAGAAATAATATCAAAGTTGCAATTATTTCGCCAATTGTAATTCCTGATATTGCACCTGCGGAGGTGATTTCAATAATTGCATTTTTAAAAAAGAAAGCACCAAGAAAGCCGATTGCAAGTCGTATAAATGACTCGATAACCTGTGATATGGCAGTTGGCACCATATTAACGCATCCTTGAAAATAGCTTTTAAAAACACATCCCAATGCAACAAAAAATATTGAAGGAGAAATCACCTTAATTGCCATTGATGCCTTTGGGTCTTTCATTGAATATGCAAAAAAATCTGCTCCCCAAAAGAGAATAATTGAGCCTATTATTCCTAAAACAGATAGGATAATAACGGATATTTTCACAGCTTTTTTGACACTTTTATAATTTCCTAATGCATATTCGGTTGCAATTAGTCTTGAAACTGCAAGAGGAAAGCCTGAAATTATAAATGAAAGGAGAGTTGAATATACGCCCATTGCAGTATTAAAGATTGCCATTCCTTCTTCGTGCAGTATATATGTCAATGGTATTTTAAAAATTGCTCCGAGAATTTTTGAGATTGCGTTTGCTCCCATTAAAATTGCAGTACCTTTTAGAAAATTTTGTTTTGAATTCATATTAAACCTCTTTAAAAAGTCTTGTTATAACAATTTATTTGTGATATAATTTTTTTATGACAATGAAAATCAATGAGGTGTTAAAATGAGTTATACAATGAATGATTTATTAAATATTATGAAAAGACTTCGCGCTGATGATGGTTGTGAGTGGGACAAAGCTCAAACTCATCAATCAATAAAACGCAGTATGATTGAGGAGGCCTATGAGGCGATTGAGGCACTTGACAACAATGACGATAAGATGTTTGCAAATGAATTGGGAGATGTTTTGTTGCAGGTGGTTTTCCATGCAAGAATTGCCGAGGAAAGAGGAGCTTTTGATTTTAATGATGTGGTGAATGAAATATGCACAAAATTGATTGAAAGACATTCTCACGTTTTCGGAAATGATAAGGCAGGTAATGAGGCTGAAGCATTAGATGCATGGGAAAAGAACAAGAAAAAAGAAAAGGGTTTAAAAAACTATTCTGATGCTTTAGTAGATGTTCCTAAAAATTTTCCTGCACTAATCAGGGCCGAAAAAGTGCAGAAAAAAGCAAAATCAGCAGGTTTTGATTGGGATAGTGTAGATGGTGCTTTTGATAAAGTTTATGAAGAATTAGATGAAATTAAAAATGCAATGAAATCGGAGAACAGGGACAAAGTTTTTGAAGAATTTGGTGATTTGTTATTCTCGGTTGTAAATGTCGGCAGATTTTTAAAAGCAGATGCTGAAATGTGCTTGACAGATGCGACAAATAAATTTATTAAAAGATTTATAAAGATGGAGAAATTATCGGAAGAAAAAGGTAAAAAACTTGATGAGTTATCGCTTGATGAGCTTGATGAATTATGGAATGAAATAAAGAAATAATCAACTTGAAATTTTATAAAATCTATTGACAAATTCATAAAAAAGTGTCATAATATTAAGGAAAGACGATGATGAAGACAGTAGCTAAAAGGGTAGCCATAAAGAGAGAGAATGTCGTGGCTGTGAGCATTCTTTGGTGATTTTTGGTGAACACCACTTCGGAGTTGCGTGTTGAAAGGCTTGTGCTTAATAGACATTGCCGCAATATCTCTGCGTTATGAGTAATTAAGTGACGGTCAAATTGACCGTAATTAGGGTGGAACCGTGCGAATTATTGCACCCCTATGTTTTGCATTCTATGCGAGAATATGGGGTGCTTTTTGTTTGAAAAAATATGAAAAGGGGTTTTTAAAAATGAGTGAAATGAACGAATTACAAATTTTAAGACATTCAGCTTCTCACATTATGGC
>JAZNGS010000022.1:0-2134 GCA_045576555.1 Clostridia bacterium
TTCATAATATGGGTTATGTGTCTTTGGATATGGACTCTTTTTTCGCATTAAGACATCTTGAGGAAGAATTGTCTTTGCGGCCTCTCTTAAAATATTTTTTGAAACGTTATTTTTGTTTTTCATTTCCCAAGGAATGTTCCATACATATTCGCATAATCTGTGGTCGCAGAAAGGAACCCTCACCTCAAGCCCTGACGCCATCGACATTCTGTCCTTTCGGTCTAAAAGATTTGTCATAAACCAGGTTATATTGAGATATGATATTTCTCTGCGTCTTTTTTCTTCTGCATTATCTGCATCAAATACAGGTGTTTCATTGATTGTTTCTTCATATCTCATTTTTGAATATCCATCAAGGTCAAGAGTTTTTGCAACCATAGGCTTTAGTGCTTTTATTCTCAAGCTTAAATCATAGCACCATGGGAAAGCGTCAGTTTTAAATGCTTTTTCACTTCTAAACCAAGGGTATCCGCCAAAAATCTCATCAGAGCACTCGCCGGACAGGATAACAGTATGGTTTTTCTTAATTTCCTTGCAAAAATATAGCAAAGATGAATCACAGTCTGCCATTCCTGGTAGGTCTTTATAGTACATTGCATCATAAAGATATTTGATTAAGTTTTCATTTTTGCAAACTAAAAATGTGTGATTTGTGTTAAATTCTTCAACCATTCTCCTAACCCATGGCTTATCAGCATCAGGCTGAAAGTCGGAAGCCTTGAAATATTTATCATTATCCTCATAGTCAAAGGAATAGGTTGAGAGTTGTTTTCCCTCTTTTTTTAACTCTGTTGCGGCAACTGCTGAAATTATACTTGAGTCAAGTCCTCCTGATAATAATGTTCCAATAGGAACATCGGAAACGAGCTGTCTTTTTATTGAGTCATATACCAAATCGTGAACATTCTGGATTGTTTCTTCGTAGGTGTCTTTGTGTTCTCTGCTTTCAAACTGCCAATATCTCTTGGTGAATACTCCTGAACGATTTATAATCATATAACAAGCAGGACGCAATTCATCTATGCCTTTGAAAACCCCAACACCTTGAGTTTTTGCAGGGGAGAGTGCAAAAATTTCGCATAGTCCACTTCTGTCAAGCTTTGGCTTGAAATTAGGATAGCAAAATAGTGCCTTGATTTCTGATGCAAAAATTATATTATCTTCAAATCTTGCATAGAACAATGGTTTGACTCCAAATCGGTCACGGCAGACAAAAATCTGCTGACGCATAGAGTCCCAGATGCAGAAAGAATATATGCCATTTAACTTTTTACAACAATCCTCTCCATAATGTATGTAGGAATATAATAAAACTTCGGTGTCAGAGCTTGTTGTGAAAACATATCCGCATTTTGTAAGCTCATTTTTAAGCTCGCTTGTGTTATAAAGTTCTCCATTATATGTTATTACAAACTCATATCCTGCAACAGTTTTTTTCATTGGCTGTCTGCCACCTTCAATATCTATAACAGATAGCCTTGCGTGAGAAAAAGCCGCGTGTTCGCCAACCCATTCTCCTGAAGCATCAGGACCTCTGTGAGAAAGTGTCTGTGCCATATCACGAACTAAAAGTCGGTTATAGGCTTCATATGTAAATAAGTTTTTTTTGAAATTTATTATTCCGGCAATTCCGCACATAAATAGTCGCTCCTTTTATTTCATTTACTATATAATATTCATATGAAAATATTGTGTGATAATGTGGTTAATAACTGTTGACAAAGCGGTTGATTTATGAGAAAATATAATGTATATGAGAGGATGTGGATTTAGTGAAAAAAACGGTTATAGCTATAACAACAAGTATTGCTCTTATAATGGGGATGAATATACAAACATATGCCAAATATGAACCGCCTGCAAAGATTTGGGCATCATTTAATAAATATGCAGCGGCACTTGAGGCGAAGGATTATACCAATATTATCAAATATGGATTAATAGATGTTGAAATACTTGAAAATGAACCTGTCAATGATACAACACAAAGTTGGCTCTGTGCAAGATACCAGAATATTGGAAATGCATACGAAAAATTGGGTGATTATGAAAATAGCGGAATAATGTATAAAAAGCAGATAGAACTCGCAAAAACAATTGGTTGGTATGATAGTGCAAAGATTGCAGAAGCAAA
>JAZNGS010000023.1:0-1679 GCA_045576555.1 Clostridia bacterium
GCTTGCTCTTTTAACGGATACATCTTCTGTTTGCGCAAGCTCTGGGATTTCGTCTGTTTCTTCACCTTTTAGAACAATAGCATAGAATGTACAGTCTTTACCATCAACCGCAATCATTCCGTGAGGAGTGCTACTGTCATAGTAGATGCTGTCGCCTGGACCTAAAACTTCTTTATGCTCACCAACCTGCACCATCAAATGACCCTCAATAACAAGGTCACATTCCTGACCTGAGTGAGTTGTGAGCTCGATATCCTTGTTAACCGCATCAGGGTCATAAACACTCTTAACATACAAAGGTTCTGCAATTCTGTTCTGAAATGCGTATGCAAGGTTATAGTAAGTCATTCCGTGAGCGTGGGCAATTTCCTGTCCCAAGCCCTGACGAGTCACTGTGTATGAACGAAGCTTTGGACTTGTACCCTCAATAATATCTGTTACATTGACATTTAGAGCCAACGCACAACGATACAAAAATGCAAAGTTCAAATCGCTCTTTCCTTGCTCACAATCAGAATATTCAGCTTCGGTTATGCCTGTTTTTTGTGCCATTTCCAAAAGAGTCAAGCCTTGAATTTCTCGAAGTTCCTTAATTCTTCCTGCCATTTCCTTGATTTTTAAATCAAGTCCTGTCATTTTTTCCATTCTATTCTCTCCTTTTTATAGGGGACATTAAAAAACTCGTCCCAAAGTTGATTTCTTTGAGACGAGCATAAATCTCTATACCCGCGGTACCACTCAAATTGCGAATTTCTTCGCCCCTCTTGGAGTCAATCAACCCCTATGCCTTAACGCAGCAATCACGGAGAGGTTCTACTAATTTTATATAAAACTTTCTTCCTCTCGGCTCGGAAGCTACAAACACAAAAACTGTTTCCTATGACTCGCACCAACCGTCATTTCTCTCAAAGGTCATATATTTGTGCACTCTTCGTCAATGCCTTTTAATGATACTTTATGAAATTATGTATGTATGATAACATATTTTAAAGGTTTTGTCAACTGTTTTTTATAATAACTATATAAAATCATTTACTGTTGACAATTCATCCAGTAATGCAATTATTATAAGTCTAATAATTGTTTTTTCTTTGCATCAAACTCTTCTTGTGTTATAATGTCTGCATCAAGCAGGTCTTTATATTTCCTAATTTCGTCAGCCGCGCTAATAGTAGTTGAGCTTGTGGTTGACATAGGAGCTGTAGTAATATTTATTTTGGATTTGATAATATTATTAATTTTGTCTTGCATTATGATAGGTGGAACTATACCAATAACAATAGATAATATTAAGCACAGAGTACTTATATCGCTATGTTGTCCTTTACTAATAGCAAGCGCATCTATTCTTTGAGCGCTTTTATAAGTCCAGTATATGTAATAGAATGGAACAAACATACAAAGCAATAATTTTGTAGTTGGATTTCTTTGTTCTTCGTTAGGTGTATTGTTTAAATATAAGGTCATTTTATATATCCATATACATTGCCATATTCCAAATGTAAACAAGAGCATAAGAACATGTGTTAATAAATCACAATATCCATAAGTGTCCGATGTATAGGTTTGGTCTTCATTTTCATTAACTCTAACCTTTGAAGTATATATATCCGAAGCCCAAAAACCAATTGTTAAATATGATAACAAAGTAACTAAATATGTGACGAACGTAGAGAATG
>JAZNGS010000024.1:0-4020 GCA_045576555.1 Clostridia bacterium
GTCAAGCATCATATCTTCACCAAAATACAAGGTGCAAACACCAAGAATTCCATTTATAACGATTTTTGAGTCCAGTGTCTTTATTTCTCGCTCCAACACTCTTACATCCGTTTTGACTATTTCCTTTACCGATGCCTTGCCTGCTGGTATTTCCATACTTCCACGCACAGTAAAACCACATTCGTCCTCTGCGCCGATTGAATCCAACACCACAGTTTTGCTGATACATTCCCCATCTTCAATACTGCCCGGTATTTCAATATTTTTTTGCTCGGTTACATCATAATCAACTCTGACAGTCGCTTTTACTGACAATTTTCTTGAATTTAGTAAAATGAAATCTATTGCTGTGACATCACAGTTCATCTTCAGCCTCATATCAGAATTGATTTTGGCATTATCTATCTTTGTCCTGAAATCAAGCTCTGTCTTGATACAACCTGTTTCATCTGTGTCACTGTCCGCAACATAAAGGATATTTACATATACTTTCCCCTGTGCATATATCCCTCCTACTGCGATCCCCCTATCTGTCAAAACACTTCTTGCGTCAACCTGCAAAACCTTTAACACATCAGGCTTTACATCAGGTACTATTATGTCCCCCTCTGCATTCACCTTCTCAAAATTACACAGGACCATTTCCCAATATTTCTTTTCTTCCTTTATTAATTGCATAATATCATTCCCTTCGGTATATTAAATCTCTTTTAATTATTATGATTAATTTTAAAATTTTATGTTTATTTATCATAATATTTCCTCTTTTGCTAAAAATACTTTTAAAGATATTGTTTTTTTGGTTTATTTTTATATTGATTTTTTCGACAGATTATGTTATAATAAATCATTAAGTTTTTTAAGGAATGGAGATTATATATGAATAATCAAAATGATTTTAAGCCATATATCCCGGCCGACAAAGTTTCTCCCGAAATTACACTGACTTCTGTAATTATGGGTATCATTCTTGCTGTTGTGTTCGGTGCTGCTAATGCATATCTGGGATTAAGAGTAGGTATGACTGTTTCTGCATCAATCCCTGCAGCAGTTATCTCAATGGGAGTAATTCGTATTTTGTTGCGCAGAAATTCAATTTTGGAAAGCAACATCGTTCAAACAATTGGTTCTGCAGGCGAATCTCTTGCCGCAGGCACTATATTCACTCTTCCGGCTCTGTTTTTGTGGGCTTCCGAGGGTGCAACCCAAACACCAGGTCTTTTAGAAATTACCTTAATCGCTCTTATCGGCGGTTTGTTGGGTGTTTTCTTTATGGTTCCGCTTCGTAATGCCTTGATTGTTAAAGAGCATGGGGTTCTTCCTTATCCGGAAGGAACTGCCTGTGCAGAAGTGCTTTTGGCAGGCGAAGACGGTGGTTCCAAAGCATCAACTGTTTTTGCAGGTATGGGACTTGCTGCATTATTCAAGTTTATTATTGACGGATTGAAGCTTGTTTCAGGCGAAGTCGCTTTTAGAGTTAAAGGCTTTGCAGGCGAAATTGGAACTCAAATATATCCTGCTGTAATGAGTGTGGGTTATATATGCGGTCCAAGAATTTCATCTTATATGTTTGCAGGCGGTGTGTTGAGCTGGATGGTTTTAATTCCTTTAATTGTGCTTTTTGGTAATGATGCAATTATTGCACCGGGAACACAAACAATCGGCGAAATTTTTGCTGCCAATGGTGCAAGCGGAATTTGGGGTTCATACATTCGTTACATCGGTGCAGGAGCTTTGGCTGCCGGCGGTATTATAAGTTTGATAAAATCCTTGCCAACTATTATCAGCACCTTTGGCGGCGCTATGAAGAGTATGGCAGGCTCATCTGCTTCAGGAAATTTGAGAACAGCAAAGGATATAAGCCTTAAAGTTGTTATTGCATCAATTGCGATTTTAACTCTTTTGGTTTGGCTCGTTCCTGCTATCCCTGTTTCATTCCTCGGTGCAGTTATCGTGGTTGTTTTTGGTTTCTTCTTTGCAACTGTTTCTTCAAGAATGGTTGGTCTTGTCGGAAGCAGTAACAACCCTGTTTCAGGTATGGCTATTGCAACATTACTTGTTACAACTCTTTTATTAAAAGCTACAGGCACATCAGGTATCGAAGGAATGACAGCCGCAATCGCTATAGGCTCTATCATTTGTATTGTTGCCGCTATTTCAGGAGATACTTCTCAAGACTTAAAAACAGGTTATCTTTTGGGTGCTACTCCTAAAAAGCAACAAATCGGCGAGATTTTCGGTGTTGTTGCCGCAGCTCTTGCCATTGGCGGAACTTTATACCTTTTAAATTCTGCATGGGGCTTTGGTTCAGAAGAACTTGCTGCTCCTCAAGCTACTTTGATGAAGATGATTACCGAAGGTGTTATGGAAGGAAATCTTCCTTGGGGATTAGTGTTCGTTGGTGTGTTTATTGCTGTTTTGGTTGAGGTTGTTGGTATTCCTGTTCTTCCTTTTGCAATCGGTGTTTACCTCCCTGTTCACTTGAATGCCTGCATTATGGTCGGCGGTCTTATCCGTCTTGTTGTAGATAAATTAAAGTGTGACGATGACAAGAAAAAAGCTATCACAAATGATGGTATTCTATTCTGTTCAGGTATGATTGCAGGCGAAGGTCTTGTTGGTATATTGCTTGCCATCTTTGCGATAATGGGCATTGATAAAATTATTGACCTTTCAAGATTTATCAATCTTCCTCCTGCGCTTTCAAATGTTGCGTCAATTGTTGTTTTTGCATTGATTATTTTGAGCGTGGTGAAGTTCTCAATATGGAAAAAGCGTAAATAATTATGAGAAAAAAGAATGTCATAAATAAAAACTATTTAGAAAAGCGTCCTGTCATTTCCGAAACTATTGGATGGGATACATCAAATGGTATCGTCACTATAAATATTGAAAATAAAGGTATTTTTAATAAACTTGCTCAAAAGTTTTTGAAAAAGCCAAAGACAAGCTATGTTCATCTTGATGAGTTTGGAAGCTGCATCTGGCAGTTGATTGATGGGGAAAGAGATATAATAAAAATCGGCGAATTGTTTAAGGAAAAATTTGGAGATAAGGCTGAACCGCTATATGAGCGTCTTAGTAAATATTTTCAAATTCTTGACAGTTACGGATTTATAAAATGGAATTAATTATAAAGGAGAGATTTTAAATGACTCAAGACAAAAGACCGGATACAATGGAGCGTATTCAAACAAAGGAACAAGCTGACAAATTCATCGCCGAACAGGTTGCCGAAATTCAGGCGCAAGTAGGAGATAAGAAAGTTTTATTAGCACTTTCAGGCGGTGTCGATTCTTCAGTTGTTGCTGCTCTTCTGATTAAAGCTATTGGCAAACAGTTGGTATGTGTTCATGTTAACCATGGCTTAATGCGTAAAGGCGAAAGCGAACAGGTTATCGAAATTTTCCAAAACCAGTTAAACGCAAACCTTGTTTATGTTGATGCAACAGACCGTTTCTTATCATTGCTTGAAAATGTTTCAGACCCTGAACAAAAGCGTAAAATTATTGGTAACGAATTTATTGTTGTATTCGATGAAGAAGCAAGAAAATTTGATGATATTGATTTCCTTGCGCAAGGAACAATCTATCCTGACATTTTGGAAAGTGACGGAGTTAAAGCTCATCACAATGTCGGCGGGTTGCCTGAAGAAATGAAATTTGAGCTTGTTGAACCAATCAAACTCCTTTATAAAGATGAAGTAAGAGTTGTTGGAAAAGCTCTTGGCTTGCCTGCAGAAATGGTTGACCGTCAACCATTCCCGGGACCAGGACTTGGCGTAAGATGTCTTGGTGCAATTACTCGTGACAGACTTCACGCACTTCGTGAAGCTGATGCAATTCTTCGTGAAGAATTTGATAATTGCGGTCTTTCAAAAACTGTTTGGCAGTATTTCATAGCAGTTCCTGATATGAAGAGCGTCGGTGTCAGAGATGACAAGAGATATGAGGGTTGGCCTGCAATTATCCGTGCTGTCAACACAACAGATGCTATGACTGCAACTATTGAAGAAATCCC
>JAZNGS010000025.1:0-2830 GCA_045576555.1 Clostridia bacterium
TGGAACATTCCTTGGGAAATGAAAAACAAAAATAACGTTTCAAAAAATATTTTAAGAGAGGCCGCAAAGACAATTCTTCCTCAAGATGTCTTAATGCGAAAAAAGAGTCCATATCCAAAGACACATAACCCATATTATGAAAAGGCGGTAAGAGAACTGTTATTTGAAATTTTAAATGACAATTCATCACCAATACTGACCTTTGTCGACCGTGCAAATATTTTGGATATCTGTCGTGAAGGCTCTGACTATGGAAAACCATTCTTTGGTCAACTTATGGCAATACCACAGTTTATGGGATACTTAATTCAGGTAAATTATTGGTTAGAAGAATTTAATCCTGTTCTCGTATAGAGAACAGGATTAAATCTTTATTTACAAAATATTCAATTTTTTTTAAAATTGTTTTGCATTTTCCAAAATTATATGATATAATGTTTGTGATAAATTGAAGATAGGAATAGAATAATTCTTTTGACATATTTACAAGGAGATATTACTTTGGAAAAAATTGTTATAAAAGGTGGAAAAAAGCTATGCGGCGAAGTTGGCATAAGCGGAGCTAAAAATGCTGCTGTTGCAATTTTACCTGCCTGCTTACTTATAAACGGAAATTGCCGTATTGAAAATTTACCAAACATAAAAGATGTTAATTTGTATTTACAAATTCTCGAAAATCTTGGTGCAACTGTTACACATATTGCTGATAATGTAGTTGATATTGATTGTACTAATGTTGATTCAGTTACACCAGACTCGTCGCTCACAGATAAAATGAGAGGATCTTCTTACTTACTGGGCGCACTTTTGGGAAGATCGAAAAAGTGCATTACAAAATCACCCGGCGGTTGTGATTTCGGAACAAGACCGATTGACCAGCATATCAAGGGTTTCAATGCACTTGGTGCAACTGTTGAACTTGAATATGGTATGATTAATGCAGAAGCAGACGAGCTTATCGGTTCCAATGTATATTTTGATGTTGTGAGTGTTGGTGCAACTGTCAATGTTATTCTTGCTGCTGTTTTGGCAAAAGGAAATACAACAATTGAAAATGCTGCAAAAGAACCTCACATTGTTGATTTGGCAAACTTTTTAAATGCAATGGGTGCTAAAATCAGAGGTGCAGGAACCGATACCATTAAAATAAGGGGTGTCAATTCCCTTCATGGTGGCATTTATTCCATTATTCCTGACCAGATTGAAGCAGGAACTTTTATGATTGCCGCTGCTGCAACAAGAGGCGATGTTACAATAACAAACATCATTCCAAAGCATCTTGAGCCTATTTCTGCAAAACTCATTGAAGCAGGAGCTAAAATAGAAGAATTTGATGATAAATTAAGGGTATATGTTCCTGATGGAGTAAAGTTTAAAAAGATTAATTTTATAGCTCTACCCTATCCCGGCTATCCTACCGATATGCAACCGCAATTAGTTACATTTTTATCAACTGTCAGTGGGACAAGCACTGCAAGAGAAGGTGTCTGGGACGACAGATTCAGATATGTCTCCGAATTATGCAGAATGGGTGCAAATATTAGAGTTGAGGGTAAATTGGCAATCATTGACGGAGTCGAAAAACTTATGGGTGCATCAGTTCGCGCAACTGATTTGAGAGCAGGAGCTGCTATGATTATTGCAGGTCTTATGGCTGATGGTGTCACTGAAATCAATGATATTTACCACATCGACAGAGGCTATGAAAATTTTGAACAGAAATTTATAAAACTTGGCGGAGATATCCACAGAGTTCAAGTAATGTAATGTTTTTAAAACAACGGTTTTTTTACCGTTGTTTTGAATTTTTAAGAAAGGTAATTTTTATATGTTTTTATCCTTAATCAGCGGTTCATCAGGAAATGCGTCGCTTATTAAAAATAAAGATACTACAATTTTAATTGATTGCGGATTATCGCTAAAGCGTTTGTGTGCAATATTAGATAATCTTGACATTGACTGCAATGATATAGATGCGTTGTTAATAACTCACGAACATTCTGACCATATTTTAGGTGCAGGAGTTCTTTCCCGTCGTTTTGATATTCCAATTTATGCTACCGAAAAAACACATCAGGCTATGAACATAGGCTCTATAAAGGATTGTAATACAAAAATAATAACTTCAAATACCTCATTTGAAATAGGAAACATTGGAATAGAGGCTTTTGATATATCCCACGATGCTGCAAATCCTGTCGGATATTCTTTGTATAGTGACGACAAAAAATATTCTATAGTTACTGACACAGGGATTATAACAGACTCAATTTTAAAATCCGTTTCAGGCTGTGAATATGTTATGCTTGAGGCTAATCACGATGTTAATATGCTGATGTATGGAAAATATCCATTCAACCTGAAAAAAAGAATTTCAAGCGACATCGGACATATGTCAAATGACTATGCCGCACAAGTAGCTATTAGACTTTTGGAAAACAACACAAAAAATATTATGTTATCACATTTGAGTGACAATAATAATACCCCTGAAATTGCATATAAAACTGTTGAAAACGCTCTGTCACAATACGGAGCAAAAGTTAATGAAGATATTAAATTGTGTGTCGCAAACAGATACGAGGTGACAAAATTTATATGAATATATCAATAATATGTGTCGGCAAATTAAAAGAAGATTATTTGAAATCAGCAATAGCTGAATATTCAAAACGACTTTCGAGATTTGCAACCTTTGAAATAATAGAAATTCAGGACCAGAAAATTCCTGACAATGCAAGCGAAAAAACAGAAGAAATGATTTTAAACAAAGAAGGAGATGCAATCATTTCTAAAATCAAAAATAATTCATATGTTATTGCTATGTGCA
>JAZNGS010000026.1:0-5483 GCA_045576555.1 Clostridia bacterium
ATATATTGCGTACCGCCTTGCTAAAGCTGCGCACAATGACCAGAAAAGAATGTCAGGCGAGCCTTATATTGAGCATCCTGTTCAGGTTGCATATATAGCGGCAGAGCTTTCAATGGATGTGCCTACAATTACAGCCGCACTTTTGCACGATACTATTGAGGACACTCCATACACCTATGAAGATGTTTCTCTTTTATTCGGAAAATCGGTTGCAGATATTGTAAACGGAGTAACAAAATTAGCAAAGCTCCAATACACCACTCACGAAGAACAACAAGTTGAGAATTTGAGAAAAATGTTTTTTGCAATGTCCCACGATATAAGGGTGGTTATCATAAAGTTGATTGACAGACTTCACAATATGCGTACTCTCAACTTTATGAAAGAAAATAAGCGTCTTGAAAAGGCAAAGGAAACATTGGAAATCTATTCTCCATTGGCTCACCGTCTTGGTATGTCAAAAATCAAATCGGAACTTGAAGATTTATCGCTAAAATACCTTGACCCTATTGCTTATGAGGAAATTCGCACCAACATAAAACAAAAAAAGGGCGAAAGAGAGCAATATGTTGCCGACATTATCGAAACACTTGAGAAAAAACTTGTTGATATTAATATAAAAGCACAAATAACAGGAAGAGCAAAGCATTTTTATTCAATTTTCAGGAAGATGTTTGCTCAAAACAAAAGTATTGATGAAATTTATGACTTATTTGCAGTAAGAATTATTGTTGATTCAATTGCTGATTGTTATGCAGTTTTGGGTATGGTACACGAAATGTATACCCCTATTCCTATGCGTTTTAAAGACTATATCGCAATGCCAAAACCGAATATGTACCAATCCCTGCACACAACCGTTGTAGGCCCGAAAGGTACTCCTTTTGAAATACAGATAAGAACCTGGGAAATGCACAAGGTCGCAGAAGAGGGTATCGCGGCGCACTGGAAATATAAAGAGGGCTTTTCAGGCGAGAGTGATTTGGACTCAAAGCTTGAATGGGTGCGTCAGTTACTTGATAATCAGCAAGATATACTCGATACAGACGAATTTTTAAATGGCATTAAACTTGATTTGTTTAATGAAGAAGTTTTCGCGCTCACTCCTAACGGAAAAGTTATATCTTTAAGAAACGGAAGCACAGTTATTGACTTTGCATTTGCAATTCACACCCAGGTAGGCTGCAAAATGTGCGGTGCAAAGGTAAATGGCAAGATTGTGACTCACGATTATACATTAAAAAATGGTGATATTGTCGAAATTCTTACCAATCCGTCTGTCAAGGGCCCAAGTCGTGATTGGCTTAAAATCGTTAAGACATCACAGGCTAAAACAAAGATTAACCAATGGTTAAAGAGAGAATGTCGTGACGAAAACATCGTTCAAGGTAAGGAATTTATTGAAAAGGAATGCAGGAGAATTAATGTTTCTCCATCAAGCTTGTTGCGTGAAGAATGGCTGACTCCTTTATACAGAAAATACAATTTCAATTCCATAGATGACCTTTATGCAAGTGTGGGCTATGGCGGTCTTTCTGCGCAAAAGGTTATTTTGAGACTAAATGAAGAATATCAAAAGACCAAAAAAGAAACCGAGAAACCGGAAGCGGCTGAACAGCCGACAAAGCCACCAAAATCTCATTCGAGCAACAGCGGCGTAACAGTTATCGGCATTGAAAACTGTCTTGTGCGTCTTTCGGGCTGTTGCAATCCTGTCCCTGGCGATGAGATTGTTGGTTTTGTCACGAAAGGCAGAGGTGTGTCTGTTCATAGAGCCGACTGTTCAAATATGAGTCCATCTGCACTTTCCGAAGAAGACAAACACAGATTTATTCCTGTCAAATGGTCCGATTCTATTAATCGTGCAACCTTTGTTGCAACCCTGACCGTTGAAACAGAGGATAGACCAGGTATGATGATGGCGGTCACAACTGTTTTGACAGAATTAAAAATTAACTGCGTATCTATGGACGCAAGAGTCACCAAGGCAAAAACAGGTATTATGAATATTGGTCTGGAAATCTCCGATGCGGCCGATATGAAAAAAGTAATTACAAAAATAAAGCAACTACCAGGTGTTATGAGTGTTTCAAGAACTAACGGTTAAAGGAGTTATTAAAATGCAAGCAGAAGAAATAAAGATTTCAACTGAATATATCAAGCTTGACCAGCTTTTAAAATTTTCAGGCATTGCCGAAAATGGTGCTGATGCAAAGGATATGATTTTAGCTGAAATTGTCAAAGTAAATGGCGAAATATGCACAATGAGGGGCAAAAAAATTCGCCCGGGCGATGAGGTAGTCGTTAATTTTGAAGACGAAACATTAAAAATTGAGGTTAAATATATGCATATAAAATCGCTCTATGTCGAGAATTTTCGCAACTATAATAGTGAAAAAATCGAGTTTCTGCCAACAACAAATGTGTTTTATGGTAACAATGCTCAAGGTAAAACAAACCTTTTGGAAGCAGTTTACCTTTTTTCGCATGGCAGAAGCCACAGAGCTCATTCCGATTTGGAATTAATCCAATTCGGAAAAGATTATTATGCACTTTCTCTCGAATTTGCCGATGCAAACAGAAACTATAAAACAGAAATACGATTTTCAAATAACAAAAAAAAGCAGATAAAAATTAATAATGTGCCAATCACAAAGCTCTCAATGCTTATGAATTACTTAAATGTTGTTATGTTCTCACCTGAAGATTTGGATTTGGTGAAAGGCTCTCCATCAAGGCGCAGAAACTTTTGTGACGAGGCTTTGAGCCAGATATACCCAAAATATTTAAGCGCATTAATAAACTATCACAAAGCACTTGTTCAAAAAAACAGTTTATTAAAAAAATTGCATCTTTCCGCTGTTTCAAATGATGCGATGCTCTCTTGTTGGAACGAACAGTTAGCAACAAACGGAACTATAATTTACAACTCTCGTATGGAATTTATAAAAAAAATCGAGGATTTAGCAAGAGATATTCATAAGGATATAACAAATGAAACTCTTTCATTGGAATATATCAGCGGAATAAAGCTAAAAGAGCCTACACAAGAAGAATTTTTGAATGTCTTGGAAAAAAATCAGTCACGAGAAATAGATAATGGCGCATCACTAATCGGAATACAGCGAGATGATTTCAAAATTTTCATAAACTCAAACGAGGCAAAAATTTTTGGTTCTCAAGGTCAGCAAAGGACCTGTGTTTTGTCATTAAAAATTGCCGAAACCGAATATATAAAGGACATTAAGGACGAATATCCTGTTTTGTTATTAGATGATATTATGAGTGAATTAGACATTAACAGGCGAAAATATCTGTGGGAATGTATCACCAATAAGCAGGTTATTATGACCTGCACAGATACAGATATTCTAAAAAGCACCGATAACACAAAGCTATTCAACATTTCAGGAGGAAAGATAATCAAATGATACCTGTAGAAAAAAACAAGGAGTATGAATTTACAATTGAATCAGTCTCCTCCGAGGGAATGGGCGTTTCACACATTGATGGTTTTTGCGTGTTTATACCCCAGACGGTTGATGGTGATGTTGTTATTGCAAAAATATTAAAAGTTAAAACAGGTTATGCCTACGCAAAACTCATAAAAATTATCACTCCGTCAAAATACAGAGTCCCCTCACCCTGCGCCGCTTTTTCAAAGTGCGGAGGGTGTCAACTTATGCATATAAGTTACGAAAAACAATTGGAAATCAAAAAGGGCATAATTGAAAATGCCTTAAAAAGAATAGGCAAAATTGATGTGCCTGTTTCCGAGATGATTGGCTCTGATATTCCATTAAGATACAGAAATAAAATGATTTTTCCGATCGGAATAGATAAAAATGGTAAAAAAATCTGCGGTTTTTATCGCGAAAGAAGCCACGACATAATTGAGCTTGACGACTGTCTTTTGGGCGATGAAATAATCTCAAAAATCATTAAGGCAGTTATGGATTTTATCCAAAAATATAAAATAACTGTCTATAACGAAGAGCAACACAAGGGAATTGTTCGCAGATTATTTTTAAGATATGGCTATAACACGGACGAAATGATGGTAGTTCTGTCTATTAATGCAAAAACTCTTCCCCATTATAGCGAATTTGCAAAAAATATCTCCGAAATTTCACCGAGAATTAAAAGTGTTATACTTAATTTTAACACCAAGAAATCTAACGCAGTTTTAGGTGAAGAGAACGCAGTGATTTTCGGTAGTGAAGCAATTTCTGATACCCTTTTAGGTATGAAATATGAAATTTCACCGCATAGCTTTTTCCAGATAAACCCATACCAGACTGAAAAGCTATATCAAAAGGCACTCGACCTTGCGGATATTTCAAAAGACGACAAAGTTATGGACCTGTATTGCGGCATCGGCACAATTTCTTTGTCTGCTGCAAAAAAGGCAAAAAGCGTTATTGGTGTTGAAATTGTCGAACAGGCAATATTAAATGCAAGAAAGAACGCAGAGGAAAACGGAATAAAAAATGCTACATTTTATGCAAAAGACGCATCAGAGCTTGTTCCCCAACTAATTGAAAACGGAGAAAGACCTGATGTTGTGATATTGGACCCTCCAAGAAAAGGAAGCGACGAAAAAACACTTGGAGCAATAACAAAAGCACAGCCAAAAAGAATTGTTTACATCTCCTGTAACCCTGCAACATTAGCAAGAGATTTGAGATTTTTAGAAGATAATGGCTATAAAACAGATTATGTGTGCGGCGTGGATATGTTTTCACAGACTATGCACATAGAATCTGTCGCACTACTTCAACAAATCAGATAATTTATAATAATTTAAGGATGATTGTCATGGACGAAACTATAAAGCTAATCGCAGAATCTCCAACAGGTTTACTCATATATTTACTTGCAATAAACCTTATTACCTTTTGTACTTTTGCAATTGATAAATTTCAGGCAATGTCAAAAGGTTGGCGTATAAGCGAAAAAACTCTTCTTGGAATATCTATTTTGGGCGGTGCTGTAGGTGGCTGGATTGCCATGCAGGTTTGCCGTCATAAAACCAGGAAACCTATCTTCAAATATGGCTTACCTATGATGATTGCTATACATATTGCGATACTTATAATGTTGTGAGAAATAAGATAAAAATATATTACACAAAAAACAGAAAAAAATATTTATCAGAACTCATAATCAACTAACAAAAAAGACCGTCATATGACGGTCTTATTTGTTTGTAATTGCTTTTTAGTTCAATGCAAATGAGTGATGCATAAATCATTTTATGCGGAGGCGTATTCGGTCTGCAACCATTGCGATAAATTCGGAATTTGTGGGCTTTCCTTTACCGGTATCAATGGTATAACCAAAAATTTCGTCCATTGTTTGAGGCTTTCCTCTTGTCCAGGCAACCTCGATTGAATGTCTTATGGCGCGCTCCACTCTTGAGGAAGTTGTGCCATATTTCTTTGCAATGGCGGGATATAATTGTTTTGTTATATAGTTTAACA
>JAZNGS010000027.1:0-7858 GCA_045576555.1 Clostridia bacterium
GAGGAGCCAAAAAAATCCGTACACTTTAGTGTGCGGATTTTTACTTATTCACTATTGCCTTTTCACTATTCACTAAGAATTGTCGTTTCCAGATAAGAAATAAAAGAGAATAGAGAAAATAAAGCAAAATATTGAATTATATGTAAAATTATGATATAATTAAAAAAATAAAAATAATATAAATATATGCAGGAGGAATTTATGCAGATTTTAGCTTTTATTTTAAGTATTTTAGGATTATTGTCAATGATTGCGGCTTCATTGATCAAAGGAGAGAGAATGAAACTCATTCTTTTCTTTGTATTTTGCGGAAATATGCTGGTTGCAACAAGTTACCTTTTAGACGGAAAAGGTCTAAATGGTGCAGCGGCATGTTATTTAGGAGGTTTACAATCGCTTATAAACTATTTCTTTGACTCAAAAGGTAAGGATCTTCCAAAATGGCTCATTGCAGTTTATGCCATTGCGATTGTTGCACTTAATATCTGGGTTGCAAAAGGAGTGACAATGCTTGGGTTGTTGGTTATTGTTGCATCCTTAACATTTATTTTGTGCATAGGACAGACAAATGGAGCAAAATATAGATTTTGGACAATAGTTAATATGGTATTATGGTGCACCTATGATATTATTGCACCCGCATATCCATCTTTGGTAACTCATTTGTCCCTGCTTTTATTTACTGTGATTGGTATGATTATTCACGACAGAAAAATATGTAATGACGGGAGTAAAGTAAATATATGAATATATCGCATATGAAATATGCATTGGAGGTAGCAAAGGCTGGTTCATTGGGTAAGGCATCGGAAAACCTCTTGATTGCAGTTCCCAATATCAGTCGCTCTATAAAAGAACTTGAGGCTGATTTAGGGATAACCATATTTGAAAGAACTTCTAAAGGTATGAATTTAACACCTGATGGCGAGGAATTCATTAACTATGCAAAAGGAATTCTTAATCAAATTGAACAGGTTGAAAAATTCTATAAAGAAGGTGCACCTGACAAACAGAAATTTTCCATTTCTGTGCCTCGTGCTTGTTATATTTCGGAAGCATTTTCTGAATTTTCAAAATCTCTTGGTACCAAGCCTGCAGAAATTTTTTATAAAGAAACCAATTCCCAACGCACAATTCATAATATGCTCAACCACGATTATAAGCTGGGTATTATAAGATATGCTGAAAATTATGATAATTATTTTAAGGCAATGCTCGATGAAAAGGGAATGTGTTATGAACTTATAACTGAATTTTCATATTCGCTTATAATGAGTAAGAGTAACCCCCTTGCCCAAAAAGAAATAATAACCTTTGATGATTTAAAAGGATTTATCGAAATTGCCCATGCTGACCCATATGTGCCATCAATGCCACTTTCCAAGGTAGTAAAGGAGGAACTTCCTGACAACATAGAACGCCGTATATTTATTTTTGAGCGCGCAAGTCAATTTGATTTGTTGGAAAAAAATTCCGAAACATTTATGTGGGTTTCGCCAGTTCCAAAAAATTTGCTTGATAAATACGGATTGATCCAGAAAAAATGTATACAGAACGAGAAGATATATAAAGATGTCCTGATTTACAGGAAAGGTTACAAGTTGACTTCTCTTGATAAACGATTTATCGAAGAAGTTGGCAAGGCAAAAAGAATAATTTGTGATTAAAATAACAGGTGTTATCGATTTTGATAACACCTGTTATATATTTTAAGAATTCACAAGAATCAAAAAGTATGTTAAAATATTAACAAAGATAAGAATTGATATGAGAAAACAGGAGGAAAGATATGGACATTAAGAATTATGATATAATTGATAGCGTTGAAAAACTTGAAGAAGCTATCGTGAAAATAAGAAAAGCGCAGAAGATTTTTGCCACCTATACACAAGAACGGGTTGATAAGATTTTCTTGGCGGCAGCATCAGCTGCAAACAAAGCAAGAATACCACTTGCAAAAATGGCAGTTGAAGAAACAGGAATGGGAGTTGTAGAGGATAAGGTTATTAAAAATAACTATGCATCAGAGTATATCTACAATGCCTACAAGGAAACAAAAACCTGCGGTATCATAGAAGAAGATAAGGCATTTGGAACAAAGAAAATTGCAGAGCCTATAGGTGTTGTTGCGGCGGTTATACCAACAACAAATCCAACATCAACAGCAATCTTTAAATGCTTGCTTGCATTAAAGACAAGAAATGCGATTATAATTTCACCACACCCCAGAGCAAAGAATTGCACAATTGCAGCGGCAAAGCTTGTTTTGGAAGCGGCAGTTAAAGCAGGTGCTCCTGAAGGTATCATTGACTGGATTGATGTACCAAGTTTAGAGATGACAAATACAGTTATGAAAGAGGCGGACATAATTTTGGCAACAGGCGGTCCGGGAATGGTTAAGGCTGCATATTCAAGCGGCAAGCCTGCTCTTGGGGTTGGTGCTGGAAACACACCTGCGATTATTGATGAGAGTGCTGATATTCTATTGGCAGTAAACTCAATTATTCACTCAAAGACGTTTGACAATGGTATGATATGTGCATCCGAACAGTCGGTCATTGTTCTTGAGAGTATTTATGATAAAGTAAAAACTGAATTTGCCGCAAGAGGTTGTTATTTCCTAAAATCTGATGAAACAGACAAAGTGAGAAAAACAATTATTATAAATGGTGCATTAAATGCAAAAATTGTTGGTCAGCCGGCTGTTAAAATTGCAGAGCTTGCAGGTGTTAAAGTACCTCAAGGAACAAAAATTCTTATTGGTGAAGTTGAATCGGTTGAAATTTCGGAAGAATTCGCTCACGAAAAGCTTTCACCTGTGCTTGCTATGTATAAGGCAAAGAGCTTTGAAGATGCACTTAATAAAGCAGAAAAATTAGTTGAAGACGGTGGTTTCGGTCACACATCTTCAGTATATTTAAATGAAGTCACAGAAACTGAAAAGTTAAATAGCTTTGCACATCGTATGAAGACTTGCCGAATTTTAGTCAACACTCCTTCTTCTCATGGCGGTATCGGTGATCTTTACAACTTTAAACTTGCACCGTCACTAACACTTGGTTGTGGCTCATGGGGTGGTAACTCAGTATCGGATAATGTTGGAGTAAAACATCTTTTGAATATTAAAACAGTAGCAGAAAGAAGGGAAAATATGCTTTGGTTCCGCGCACCTGAAAAGGTATATATAAAGAAAGGCTGTATGCCAATAGCATTAGACGAACTTAAAAATGTTATGGGCAAAAAGAGAGCATTTATCGTAACAGACACATTCCTCTATGAGAATGGTTATACAAAACCTATTACAGATAAACTTGATGAAATGGGAATTGTTCATACAACATTCTTTGATGTTCAGCCTGACCCTACACTTCTTAACGCAAAAAATGGTGCCGCTCAAATGACTGCATTTAAGCCTGACACAATCATTGCGCTTGGTGGTGGTTCTGCTATGGACGCTGCTAAAATTATGTGGGTTCTTTATGAACATCCTGAAGCAGACTTTATGGATATGGCAATGAGATTTATTGACATTAGGAAGAGAGTATATACATTCCCTAAAATGGGAGAGAAAGCATATTTTGTTGCAATTCCTACATCAGCAGGTACAGGTTCGGAGGTTACACCTTTTGCTGTTATCACAGACGAACAGACAGGAGTGAAATATCCTTTGGCAGACTACGAGCTTATGCCTAATATGTCTATTATTGATACTGATTTTCATATGTCAGCACCAAAAGGATTAACTGCCGCATCAGGAATTGATGCTGTAACTCATGCGATTGAGGCATATGCAGCAATGCTTGCTACAGACTATACAGATGGTCTTGCTCTAAAAGCATTAAAAACTATTTTTGAATACTTGCCAAGAGCTTACGAAAATGGTCAAACCGATGTTCTTGCAAGAGAAAAAATGGCAAATGCGGCTACAATGGCAGGTATGGCATTTGCAAACGCATTCCTGGGTGTATGTCACTCTATGGCTCATAAATTGGGAGCATTCCATCACTTGCCTCATGGTGTTGCCAATGCTCTTATGATTGAAGAAGTTATAAGATTTAATGCATCGGAGGCTCCTGCAAAGATGGGTACATTCTCGCAGTATGACCACCCTCATACACTTAGTCGTTATGCAGTAATTGCTGATTATCTTGGAGTTTCTGGTAACACAGATACCAAAAAGCTTGAAGGACTTATTAAGTTGATAAATGACCTTAAGACAAAGGTTGGCATTAAAGAAACTATTAAGGACTACGGTATTGATGAAAAGGTATTTCTTGAAAACCTTGATGAAATGGTTGAACAGGCATTTGATGACCAGTGCACAGGTGCAAATCCGAGATATCCGTTGATGAGCGAAATTAAGCAGATGTATTTGAATGCATATTATGGCAAGCACTTTGTTGAGGCAGAAATGCCGAGCGAAAAAGATATTTAAAAAAGTGTTGGAGGAATGAAGATATGAAACTTGATAATATAATTGCACAAAGAAAGAATAAGAAGATTTATCGTGACGGTGACAGATGTATTAAGGTTTTTGACGAAAGTTATTCAAAAGCTGATGTCCTCAATGAAGCACTTAATCAGGCAAGAATAGAGGAGACAGGACTAAACATTCCGAAGATATTTGAGGTGTCAATAGTTGATGGAAAATGGGCTATTGTGTGCGAATATATTGAGGGAAAAACTCTTGCTCAGCTTATGGAAGAGTGTCCTGAAAAGAAAGACGAATATCTTGAACTTTTAGTTGATTTGCAACTTGAGATACATTCAAAGAAATCACTGCTTTTAAATAAGCTCAAAGATAAAATGAATCGCAAGATAAGCGAAACAAATCTTGATGCAACAACTCGCTATGAGTTGCATACAAGACTTGAGGGAATGCCGAAACACACTAAAGTTTGCCACGGAGATTTCAATCCGTCAAACATAATAATCAAGGAAGATGGTACACCATATATTCTTGATTGGGCTCATGCAACACAAGGTAATGCATCGGCAGATGTGGCAAGAACTTATTTGTTGTTCTGCCTGAGCGGTGATAACGAAACTGCAAATAAATATCTTGATTTATTCTGCGCAAAGAGCGATACTGCAAGGCAGTATGTTCAGAAATGGATGCCGATTGTTGCAGCTTCACAGTCTGTTAAGGGCAACGAACATGAACGCGAATTTTTGCTGTCTTGGGTAGATGTCGTTGATTATGAATAGAAAAATAGTTTGACAATATCCTGTGATTTGTATATAATATAAATCACAGGATATATTTTTTTGTGTTTAAAATTTTTTATAAAGAAAGGTAAGTAAAATGGTAAAACATGTAATTTTGTGGACTCTAAAAGACGAATATTCAGAAGGAGAAAGAACAAAAATAAAAGAAACTATAAAAAAAGAGCTTGAGGGACTAATGGGAAAAATCGATGGACTTACAGAAATAAAGGTCAATATAAACAAGCTCGCATCATCTAATGCTGATTTAATGCTTGATTCTACATTTGTTAATGAACAGGCTCTTAAGGATTATGCAGTGCATCCTGACCATGTTTTTGTTGCAGACACATATGTGCGTCCTTATACACAAACAAGAAGCTGTCTTGATTATATAATTTAAAAGGAAGATAAGAATGAAAATATTATGTGTAGGAGATGTGTTTGGAAGAGTTGGGAGAGATTTGTTGTTTTCCTATCTTGACAGGTACACATCGGACATTGACTTGGTTATAGTAAATGGGGAAAATGCAGCGCATGGACGCGGTATCACCAGAAATGTATATAATGAATTAAAAGGTGCAGGCGTTGATGGAATTACTCTTGGAAATCATACATGGGGTTGCCCTGATGTAGTCAAATTATTAAATTATGAAAGTGATATAATAAGACCGTTAAATTTTGATAAGACTTGTGCAGGCAAAGGTAGTATGATTATAAAGGCAAAAAATGGAGTCAATGTTGGAATTATAAATCTGATTGGCAGAGTTTATATGGACCCGAGCGATTCTCCTTTTAATGCAGTGACAGAAGAAATTGAAAAGCTAAAAGAAAAAACAAATATTATCATAGTTGACTTTCACGCAGAGGCAACAAGTGAAAAGGTCGCAATGGGATATTATCTTGACGGTAAAGTCTCGGCAGTTTTCGGAACTCATACTCATGTGCAGACAGCAGACGAAATAATCTTGCCAAAAGGGACAGGATATATAACCGATTTGGGAATGACAGGTGTAATTCATTCTGTTTTAGGTGTTGATAAAAATATTATCTTGAAAAAGTTTATCGATAACATTCCTCAAAGGTTCGAGCCTGCAACAGGAAAAGGTCGTTTCTCAGGATGTATTTTTGAAATTAATGAAGAAAGCGGAAAAACTGTCGGAATTGAAAGAATATCAAAAGAATTTTGAAAAAATTTCCTGTTTAAATTTTCACCTCCTGACATAAAATTAATATATATGCATTAGCTTATATACAAATTAAGACAGAAGGAGTGAAAGTAATGCTTGACAGAATTGCATTGATATTGGTAATTATAGGTGCTTTGAACTGGGGCAGTATAGGATTTTTCGGCTTTGACATTGTCGGAGTGCTGTTCGGCGGTCAAGGTTCAGTATTGGCAAGAATCATATTTGCGCTTGTGGGTGTTGCAGGTCTTTGGTCAATAGGATTGTTGTTCAAGGAGAATGAACATACAAGAGCATAAAATGATACGGCTTAGGTTTTTGCTTAAGCCGTATTTTTTTATAAAATTTTCTTGACATATTTATCAAACTATGTTATTATAGCTATAACTGAAATAAGAATAGAGGCGCAATTTCCATCAGTAGCTTGAGTTTATGCCGTTCGCAGCGGTACGGCTCAATGTGAAAGGGGCCGTTGCCGAAGGAGTACGAGGCGAAAGTATATCCTGGGAAAGCAGAGAATATCTGTTTAACTGTCGCTGAAAACAACTGTTATCAGCGTTGAGCTATCATTATTGTTCGGAATACATTTGTGTAGTTTTATGAATAATTTTGATAGCCGAGTTTTTCGGCTATTTTTTCGGGAAAAAATTATAAAAAGTGAGGTAATTTCATATGAAGACAAAAACAATTTTTCAAGGTGCAGGTACAGCAATTATAACACCTTTTAACAAAGATGGTGTCGATTATGAAAAATTTGCAAAATTAATTGATTGGCAGATTGAAAGCGGTATTGACTCAATTATCGTTGGTGGTACAACAGGTGAAGGTTCAACACTAACTGATGATGAGCATAGAGCAATCATAAAATTTTCTGTTGAGCAGGCCAAGGGCAGAGTTCCGATTATTGCAGGAACGGGCTCAAATGATACCGATTATGCTATTAGCTTGACAAAATATTCTGCAGAGGTTGGTGCTGATGCGGCATTGGTTGTTACTCCATACTATAATAAGGCTACTCAAAAGGGACTTATAAAAATGTATGAGATGATTGCAGATGAGAGTGGTATTCCATTGATTTTGTATAATGTCCCATCAAGAACAGGTGTAAACATCGAGCCAAAAACTCTTGCAGTTTTAGCTGACCATCCGAATATTTGCGGAATTAAGGAAGCAAACGGAGATATTTCAAAGATTGTTGAAGAAATTGCTTTAGTAGGGGATAAACTTGATTTCTATTCAGGTAATGATGACCAGGTAATTCCTATGCTTTCTATGGGCGGTAAAGGTGTGATATCTGTTTTGTCAAATGTATTGCCTTATGAAACATCACAAATGTGTAAACTTTTCTTTGACGGAAAAATTAAGGAAGCGGCAGCAGAACAATGCAGATTATTGCCACTTATAAATGCGCTTTTCTCTGAAGTCAATCCTATTCCTGTCAAGGCTGCTTTAGCTGATATGGGATA
>JAZNGS010000028.1:0-3798 GCA_045576555.1 Clostridia bacterium
AGATTTGATAAAAATACTATTTTCTCAGAATTTCTTTACGATTTCTCTAATGAATACATTGTGCATTTCCGCAGACTTTTTGACGGAGCAAGAAGTGAAAACGAATACCAAAACCTTATAAATGTCCGCCCGCAATATAAAGAAGATATTATTAAAATGTTAGTTCTCGACTTTATCACAAGGCAGGATGACCGTCATCTTTCAAACATTGCGGTTAAGGTTTCAAACAATGTTGAGAGATTCTATCCCCTTTATGATAACGGTCGCAGTCTATTCTATGAAGACACAGAAGAAACTGTAATTGAGGCTTGCAATAATCTCGAAATATACGCAACTAACTTCGGTTATTCAGGCACATATTATGATTACATTACAGATATTGCAAACGAAGGTATCAGTTTTAAGACTCTTGTTAATCTTGATATTACAGATGGTGAAATTGAAGAAATTTTAGTTTCATCCGGCTTTACATCTTATCGTCTTGAAGGTTCCAAAAAATGGATAAGAAATTGTATCAAGTTTTTGAAGAAGTTTTGATTGTACAAAACAATTGACTGAATTACAGCAACTCCCATCTACCGCAGTAGGTGGGAGTTGTCTGTTTTTAGACTTGTCCGTCTTCTTTGATTTATGCAGTAAAGATTTTTTACATATCAACGGAGCTGAAACTGTCTTTTTTCAATCATTTTTATCACTTTGGTTGTTTAGTTTTTCGCTCACTAAATTGTTTACAGCCAAACAAAGTGTATCGTCTTTATTCTCCTTAAATTGAGCATATAAAGATATGACATCAATGAAAGGACTGTTACTTAGGATTTTGGGATCGTACTTAAACTTTTCAATTACATAAAACAAATCCTCAAAATCGTTATGGTTATCAACAAATTCCTCATCTGCTATTTTATCAATTTCTTTTCCTGATGCAGCATAATGTGGAACAGGATGGTATTTTGATATCTCCGATAAAGTATATAATGCCTGTTCGTTAGACATCTGTAAATCAACAGGCACAGATTTTGTATAATACACCTTTGATACGGGATTAAACAAGAAATCTCTCCCCTTTACCCAAAATACACTTTTCCCGTACCATTTATAAACTTTCCTTGTACTGCTACCGGTTGTGAAAAGTAACTCTCTGACTACAAGCTCGTTTAATGCACGATTTATTGTGGCAACAGAAAACGGAAGTTTACTTGCCAACTGATGTGCATTAGTTTCTTCAATATCATTCAAAAGCATATAGATAAAAATCACTTGTACAGGAACAGAAAAACACGATTCATACTCTTTTTTAATGACATTTTGTTCCGTTAAATTCAACATCACACCGGGAATATATATTTGATAATTAAGAACTACAAATGCTAAATTCGATTGAATTAAAGAATTTCTTTGGGACAATCGTAATTCATCTAAAACAAATATTGCGTTGCATCCTGTATATTTTTCTATTTGGTTTTGATGTTTCTTTAAAACACTAATGTTAATATTAATTCTCTTTCTTGGTCTTGCTAAAATATATCTTCTTGAATCTCCACACACTTGAATTTTTAAAAACTCGAATTCTTCATTTAGAAAAATATCCGCTGTGTTATCCCACTCATCATACAGAAAATTTACATTATTTCCAAATACAGACTTCAGATAAAAAACTACATTTTTCATAAGGTTACCTCTTTTCACTCTCATTATACCACGCAGAATGATATAATGCAAGATTTTTGAGATAATCGTTTTTTCAACTTAATATTTTTATTCACAATAATATTGTTGGAAAACAGCGTTTTTTAACGAATATTCTATTTCAATTTACCTTTTAAAATCAAGCTTTTGGCTAGTTTGTCCCCCTTTTTTTTAATTTTTTCGTAATTTGGCTTAATGCATCACTTTTTTCAATATTGTTGTATTGGGGAAGGCTTACGTCTAGCAACTGACAGAATGGATTCAAAGAATTTCTATGCAATCAATCCTGCCTTTGATATGAAGAAGCCTAATAAGAGAAGATAAGAATTTATAAACTTTAAAATACGAAAAACGAGGGTAGGGATTAACTTCCCTACCCTCGTCCCATCTCGCATCAATTTGGTACACGCACCGAGTTATGCACAGTTTTTGGTTTTTTATTCAGTTTAATTGCCAAGGTATCCTTTTATAAATTCTAATTTATATTTAGTTTTGATAATTTTCGCCTTGCTTAATAAACATTTCGTAGTATTTACCTTTAAGAGCCATCAATTCATCATGAGAACCGCTTTCAATAATTTCTCCGTTTTCAATATGATAAATACAATCAAAATTTCGTACAGTTGAAAGACGATGTGCAATCATAATCGTTGTTGCAGTATTTGATATATCAAGAATATTTTTCATCAAATTAACTTCAGATAAAGGGTCAAGAGCAGATGAAGGTTCATCAAGTATTAACATTCCAAAGTTATCTGTAAACAATCTTGCAAGCATCAGCTTTTGTGCCTCTCCACCGGAAAGCGAAATGCCGTCTTCTGTAAATTCACGGGAAACCATTGTATCTAAATTTCCGTTTGCTTTTTTAAGTACTTCTTCTAAACCAATTTTATCCAATATCTCAATCAGTTTCTCATCAGGCATATCATTATATACAGTTAAATTATCACGTAGACTGATTGCTAATACGCGAATATCCTGAAATACTACACCGATGTTCAATCTTAATTGGTGAATATCATAATCTTTTATATTCTTCCCATTGATAAGTACAGCACCATCATTTACATCATATAAACGCAATAACAGTTTTGTTAATGTTGTTTTACCTGCGCCATTTTCACCAACAATTGCAATTCTTTGTCCGGGCTTTATATGTAGATTGAAGTTTTTGAACAACTGTGATGATTCTTCATATCCGAAAGAAACATCCTTAAATTCAATTTTATAAATACCGTCAGGAGCAGGAATAGCGTTATCTTTTTGCGGTTCAATTTCTGATTCAGCTTCAAAAAATTCTGCAACTTTTTCTCCGTTTGCTATGCATTGAAGCATTTGCATAACGCTACTCGCTACATCATTCAAACTTGAAGCCAATGCTGTTGAAGCAACAGTAAGCGATGCATATAAACCTATCTGTGTTTTATCACCGGCAATAACAAAAAATATTATATATGCAAGAATGCATGCTGCTTGTATGGGAGAAACTGCACCTTGTAAGAGGTGAAATGGTGCAACTTTTCTTATGAATTGTTTATACACTTTTTGAAAGTTATCCATAGCAGCATTAACTGTGTTCAGAAGCTTTAAGCCTGCACCTGATGCACGCAATTCAGCTGCATTTTCTTTAGTTTTCAACACTCTGCTTGAGTATTCCATTGGACGCCAAGCATCAGCAAGACTCATTTCATAATCTGCAGTAGGCTTTACGGCAGGAATTCCTACAATTGCATTAAGTATAACGAAAAAAGCGGTAATCCCAAGTAGAACAGGACCCACAGATGCAATAATCGAAACCATTGCAACCATTGTTGCGATTCCTCGCAAAAGGTCCGGGAGAAACATAACAACATTTTGGGCATGAATAGGATAGCTTTCTTGTGCGAAAATAAACTTCACAAAAAAGTCAGGTTTGTCATAGTACTTGAAATCTGTGTCTAATGCTTTTTTATTAACATCATTTTTGATTTTGTTACTAACTTTTACAAGTGTCATTTGGGTATACGCCATTTGAATGACTTTTTCCAGTGCAGAAACCAACACAATAAACAAAGTGAACATTATGATTAAGATGATAACCTCTTTGTGAGGTGTATCATTCATAACAGCATC
>JAZNGS010000029.1:0-5115 GCA_045576555.1 Clostridia bacterium
GTCAATTTTAACAGGCAGAGATTTTCTTGCAATAGATAAGTATGCATCATTAGTTTATGATGGAATATACACACTTTTAGATTATTTTGATAATTCCAAAATGATATTTGTCCACGAACCAAAAAGGCTTGCAGAAAGAGCAAAAACTCTTGAATGGGAGCTTGGTGAAAAGCTGTCTGATTTAGCTGAAAAGGGTATTTATGTTTTTGCTGAAAAGGATTTAATGCTTCCATTTTCACAATTTTGCGAAAAAGCAGGTGCAATGAAGCATATTTCGGTTAATTCCTTAAATCACAGTGCAATCAGCTATAAATATAAAGCAATATTTGATTTTAATTCAAGAGCAACTGTGAGTCTTCACGGAAAGATTGACTATCTTTTTGACGACCTGGAAAACTGGCAGAAAAACGGAGCAACAGTCATAATTTTAGCATCTAACCGAGGTAGAGGAGAAAATATAAGCGGTATTTTAAATGACAGAGGAATTTATTCAGAATTCCTGAATGACTCAAGAGATTTTAAACCTGGCAAAATATCCGTTATGTGCGGTGAGATTAAAAAAGGCTTTGAATATCCTGATTTGAATTTTGTATTGATTTCAGAGCAGGAGATTTTTGATACAGAAAAGAAAAAACAAAGAAGAAAGATTGAAAACACCAAACGCCTAAAATCATATAATGAAATAAACATCGGTGATTATGTTGTGCACCAGACCCACGGAATAGGCAAGTATGTGGGTATGCAGAGAATGACGGTGAATGGTGTCGGTAAGGACTATTTGAAAATTCAATATCGCGGAACAGATTGTCTTTATATACCTGTCGACCAGCTTGATATGCTCTATAAGTATGTTGGAAATACCGATAAAGAGTTAAAACTAAATAAACTAAACTCTTCTGAATGGAACAGAACAAAGCAAAAGGTCAGAAAATCAACCGAGGATATAGCAAAACAGCTTGTGGCTTTGTATGCAGAAAGAATGAATACAAAAGGCTTTGCATATCCTGCCGATGGCCCTTGGCAAAGAGATTTTGAGGACACATTTTTGTATGAAGAAACTGATGACCAGTTAAGGAGCATTGAAGAGGTCAAATCGGATATGGAAAGCGAAAAACCTATGGACAGACTCCTTTGCGGTGATGTTGGCTACGGAAAAACAGAGGTCGCAATAAGAGCCGCATTTAAAGCAGCTGTAAACTCCAAACAGGTAGCGTATCTTTGTCCAACAACAGTTCTTGCGATGCAACACTATGATACATTCAAAAAGAGAATGAGCGATTTTGCTATAAAGGTTGAAATGCTTTCTCGTTTTCGTACTCCTACACAACAAAAAAAGATTTTAAAGGGCTTAAAAAATGGTTCAATAGATGTTGTTATCGGAACACATAAGCTGTTACAAAATGATGTTGAGTTCAAGGATCTAGGACTTTTAATCGTTGATGAGGAGCAAAGATTTGGTGTCAAGGCAAAGGAAAAGCTAAAGGAATTAAAGAAGAATATTGATGTTTTGTCAATGACAGCTACTCCAATTCCAAGAACTCTTCATATGTCTATGATAAATATTCGGGATATGAGTGTTTTGGAAACTCCGCCCGAGAACAGATACCCTGTTCAAACCTATGTTATGGAATATAACGAGACGGTTATAATGGACGCAATCAAAAAGGAGATTTCAAGAGGCGGTCAGGTTTTCTATCTGCATAACAGAGTAAATGATATTTTTAGCGTTGCTAATAAAATTGCAAAAGCACTTCCTGATGTAAATGTCGCTGTGGGACACGGACAGATGAAAGAGGAAGAACTAGAGGACATAATGTATGATATGGTGAATGGAAAGACTGATGTTTTAGTCTGCACGACTATAATTGAAACAGGTCTTGATATTCCGAATGCAAACACTATGATAATAGATAATGCCGATAAAATGGGATTGGCACAGCTCTATCAGTTAAGGGGAAGAGTCGGAAGGTCAAACAGGAGCGCCTATGCATATTTAACCTATCGTTCTGATATGGTTTTATCTGATGTTGCGCAGAAAAGACTTCAGGCAATAAAGGAATTCACCGAGTTTGGTTCAGGCTTTAAAATTGCAATGCGTGATTTAGAAATCCGAGGTGCAGGGAGTCTTTTGGGAGCACAGCAACATGGTCATATGGACGATGTTGGATATGATATGTACTGCAAAATTTTAAAGGAAAGCATTGATGAGATTTGCCATAATTCAGTAAAAGAAGAATTGGTTACATCTGTTGATTTCAGCGTTGATGCATTCATTCCTGAAAGCTATATAAAAAGTCATAATCAAAGAATTGATGTATATAAAAAGATTGCGGCAATAATTGAGGAGGACGATGTTTCGGAAATCACCGATGAGCTTATAGACCGTTATGGTGAACCACCAAAACAGGTATTAAATCTTATCCAGATTGCCTATATCAAAGCGCTTGCAAATAGCACAGGTATAGTTGATATAAATGCAAAACAAACTACCGTTAATTTCAAGTTTGCTGATGGAAAAATAACTCCTGAAATTGCAATAGCTCTTATTAACGAAATTCCGCAAAAAATTACTCTTTCAACATCGAAAGACCCAACAATAATCTATCGTAATTCGCAAAACGAAAAACTTTTCGACAATATTAAATTTGTATTACACACGATTATAAGGTTGAAGAATGATATAAAATGATATATAATAGAGTTGTAAATCTTTGAAGGGAGTGGAAGTTCCATATGAAGAAAACGATATTATGTGTTGCGGTTATGGTTGTTATGATGCTTTCTGGCTGTGCTGATAAAAAGAATGATGTTGCTTTATATGTTGGTGATGTGCCTGTCACAATGGCGGAGTATGAATTTTATCTTGATAATGTGAAGATGCAATTTCAGGGAACAGAGCTCTCTGATGATGAGGATTGGCAGAACAAAGAGATTGACGGAAGAAAAGCCATTGAGGTCGCAAAGGACAGAGCACTTGACAGTGCAGTTTTAAATATTGCATATATAAAGATATATGATGGACTTGGAAAAACTATCTCCCGTGAAGATGAAATAAAAATCGAGGAGATTAAGTCAAGTATTGTCGGTGAATATTCCGATGGCGGATATGAAGAATTTTTAAAGTCAAATAATATCAGTGATGAATTTATTGATATGCTTTGTAAATCAACATACTGCGCAGAGGTTTTATATAACGAGATTGCTGAGGAAAACAACTTATCAGAGAATGAACTTGATGAATATTTTGCAAGCTATATTGATGAAAAAATGAAAGAGTTTGGCATAATCGTAACTGAAACTAAAGAAATTAATTAAAAAAATATTGGTTTTATGTATAAATAGTGAAAAGTTGTTAATAATACTAATAACCTCACAAAATACATTTAACCCCTTAAATTGGTCTGCCCCGATGTGGCAGACCTTTTTTCTTGCCTATTTTGTCAAAAAAATGACAAATATAGCTAATTTTTTTCTATTATGATATTGCAATAATTAAAAAATGTGGTATAATTATAAGAGTGATTTAATATCAAATTGTATAAATTTGAAAGGAGTATAAAAGATGAAATATTCAAGCGAAGTTGAAGCTATGTGTCCTTTAGCAAAAGGCGCATATCATGGTCCTGCTCCAATTCCACAAGAAGGAAAATGGACACAGGCAAAAGAAATCAAAGATATTTCCGGTTTGACACACGGAATAGGCTGGTGTGCACCTCAACAGGGTACATGTAAGCTAACATTAAATGTTAAAGAGGGTATTATTCAGGAAGCGTTGGTAGAAACAGTTGGTTGTTCAGGTATGACACACTCTGCTGCTATGGCTGCTGAAATCCTTGTTGGAAAGACAATTTTGGAAGCTCTTAACACAGACCTTGTTTGTGATGCTATTAACACAGCTATGAGAGAATTGTTCTTGCAAATTGTTTATGGCCGTACACAAACTGCATTTTCAGAAGACGGTCTTCCAATCGGTGCAGGTCTTGAAGACTTGGGTAAGGGTTTGAGATCACAGGTTGGTACAACATATGCAACATTGGAAAAAGGTCCAAGATATTTGGAACTTGCTGAAGGTTACATAACAAAGATTGCAGTTGATGACAACGACCAGATTATCGGTTATAAATTCGTTCACCTTGGAAAGATGATGGAAATGATTGCCAAGGGTATGGACGCTAATGAAGCATTGGCAAAAGCAAGCGGACAGTACGGAAGAGTTGACGATGCCGCTAAATTGCTTGACCCAAGACACGAATAATTTGTAAGGAGGTAGGTTTAAATGGCTTTATTTGAAAGTTATGAAAGAAGAATAGATCAAATCAATGCAGAGCTTGCAAAACACGGAATTTCTTCAATTGAAGAAGCAAAACAGATTTGTGATGACAAGGGCATTGATGTATATAATTTAGTAAAGAGCATTCAGCCAATCTGCTTTGAAAATGCTTGCTGGGCATACATCGTAGGCGCTGCTATTGCTATCAAAGAAGGTTGCACAAAGGCTGCTGATGCTGCTGAAAAAATTGGTATCGGTTTGCAGTCATTCTGCATCCCTGGTTCAGTTGCTGACGACAGAAAAGTTGGTATCGGTCACGGTAATTTGGGCGCTATGCTTTTAAGAGATGAAACAAAGTGTTTCGCATTCTTGGCAGGTCACGAATCATTCGCTGCTGCTGAAGGAGCTATCGGTCTTGCAAGAAGTGCTAACAAGGCAAGAAAAGAAGATTTAAGAGTTATCTTAAACGGTCTTGGAAAAGACGCTGCTCAAATCATTGCTAGAATTAATGGTTTTACTTATGTTCAAACACAGTTTGACTATTACACAGGCGAAGTTAAAATTGTTAAAGAAACAGCTTACTCAAATGGTGAAAGAGCAAAAGTTCGTTGTTATGGTTCAGACGATGTTAGAGAAGGCGTTGCTATAATGCATCTTGAGGGTGTTGATGTATCTATCACAGGTAACTCAACTAACCCAACAAGATTCCAACACCCTGTTGCAGGCACATATAAGAAGGAATGTGTTGAACAAGGTAAGAAATACTTCTCAGTTGCATCAGGCGGTGGTACAGGAAGAACACTAAGTCGGAGGCCAAGCGGTCTTAGGAAGACAAGACTCACTGA
>JAZNGS010000030.1:0-3697 GCA_045576555.1 Clostridia bacterium
TTTTCCATAAAGTCATTTAACAAAAGTCCGATTATCGCCGCAGGCAAGCAGGCAACAATAACTTTAAACCACATTTGCCAGGTATCAGCTTTTTCTTGTGCTGTCTTTGATGGGGAGAAAGGGTTTAGCTTTTTAAAATAAAGAGTTGCAATTGCCAAAATTGCACCAAGCTGAATGACATAAAGGTAAACATCCTCAGTTAAAAATCCTGCAGTAGTATTTGTAAATTCATTAAACAAAATCATATGTCCTGTGCTTGAAATAGGGAGCCATTCGGTAATTCCCTCTATAATTCCCAATAAAAAGGATTTAATAAAATCCATTGGTTATTCCTCCTTGTTTTGATATAAATTAATATAAATTTTCTTGCATTTTTCAATTTTTTCTATATATTGCTTTGTTTCGGCAAAAGGTATTTGGTCAAGCGTTTTGCCATCTTTGCTATATTCCTCATTACCAAGCCATTTGTTAACATTTCCCATTCCTGCATTATAAGCACAAAGTGCAAGTTTTTCATCATAATCGTAATAGTCAAGAAGGTAGGAAAGATAGTAACAACCCATATTGATATTTGTTTTGGGATTAAAAATGTCGTCAAGAACAATATCTGTTTTTTCTGCAATCCAGGTTGCTGTTTCGCTGGTTATCTGCATAAGACCGCTTGCAACGCCTGAATGTGCATCATAAATATAGTTGCTTTCTGTCTTTATCAAAGCCATAACCAAATACTTATCAAGATTATATTCATTAGAATATACATTAATATATTCGCTGTATCTCAAGGGATATAAGGCTTTCATAATAAGATTATAGCTTGGTTTGATAAATGTAATAATCAATAGAATACATAGAATTGACAGTGAAATTTTTTTTCTCACAAGCTGCTCCTTATCTTGTCTAAAATTTCCATAACTTTTAATTTAATTTCCAATTTATCGTCATTATTATAAACTATAAAATCAGATTTTTCAATATAGAATTCATCATTCTTTTGTGCATTGATGCGTGAAGATGCCTCGTCTTTTGAGAGATTATCACGAAGCATTATTCTTTCTTCTCTTATCTCTTTATCTGCAAGCACAGATATTACAAAGTCACATTTTTTATAAATTCCGCTTTCAATGAGCGCAGCGGCATCAATTCCAATAATCTCTGCTTTAGAGTTTTTAATATATAAGTCTATGTACTTTTCTACATATTTATGAGTTATTTCGTTTAGTTTTAAAAGTTTATCTGGTGAATTAAAAACAAGGTTAGCAAGTTTTTTTCTATCAAGAGTTCCGTCTTGATTTATATATTCATTGCCAAAGAAATCCTTTATCTCTTTTAATGCAGGCTCGTTTGGTTCAACTATTTTCTTTGCCACCAAATCGCAATCTATCACATCAACACCATTTGCTGAAAGAATGTCACTGACTGTTGTTTTGCCGCAACCGCTGCCACCTGTTATCCCAAGAATAATCATTTCCATTCCTCCATAAGTTCTTTTACTTTGTTAATTAAAACAAATTTTTCGTTTTCGCATTTTTCGTCTATCACAAGATATAATAACTCTTTTAAAAGTTTTCCGATTAATAGTCCGTCCTTTATTCCTGACTCTATTAAATCATTTCCGCAGATTTTTAGGTCCTGAATTTTGCAAGGCATATTTTTGGCTTTTAATAATAAATTAAACGCATCTTTTTTGCACATTTTTATTGTCAAAATTCTGTGTGCAGTTTCATAGCTTGAATTTGATATAAGAAGTCTTAAATCCTTTATGCTTTCATACTTTGAATCAAAGTTCTTTATAACTTCACTAACTGCCTTGATTGTTTTTGACGGATATCTTAAATTTTCTAAAACTTCCGCACCAAGTCCTGATGAAAGCAAAAGATATGAGAGTCTTGTTTCTAAATCATTTGGCAACTTCACGAGATTTGCAGCATCAAGTTCTGGGGAAATGTTTATAAACAATTTGAAGATTTCATAGTATTCGCAATAAACATTTTTGTTATCTGACAAAAGAATTTTTGAAAATTCAACATTAATTCTTTCGGTTGCAATATTTGAAAGATTGTTTTTTAGTGAAAAGATTGCATTTTTAGTTTTTTCTTCAATAGTAAAATCTAAAACTGCACTAAATCTTATTGCACGCATAATCCGTAGTGCATCTTCGGAAAATCGTTTGCCAGCATCACCTACGCATCGGATGATTTTATTTCCCAAGTCCCTTTGTCCGCCATATAAATCAATCAGTCCGTCTGTTTCGTTATATGCCATTGCATTGATTGTGAAATCGCGTCTTGCAAGGTCTTCTTCAATGTTTCTCACAAAATTCACTGATTGAGGGTGTCTGTTATCGATATAGTCGCCATCTGTTCTGAAAGTTGTTATTTCATAGGGAACAGAGTCGATAATGAGAGTTATTGTTCCGTGCTTTATGCCTGTTTCGATTATTTTATAACTTTTAAAAATTTTGATTGTTTCTTCTGGCAGGGCGTTGGTACAAATATCCCAATCGGTTGGATTTTTTTTAAGAAGTGCATCACGAACACAACCTCCGACAATAAATGCCGAAAAACTGTTTTTTAAAAAAGTGTCGAGAATAAAGCTGACATTTTGTGGTAGTTGTATTCTCATACCGATTTCTCCCTTTTTATTTCGCATCATACCAGCTATGGCCCACACTTGTATCAGCCACTAATGGCACATTCAAAGAAAGAACATTCTCCATTTCTTCCTTTAAAAGTTTTCTTACCTGTTCTTCTTCGGTTTTTAGTGTTTCGATAATCAGTTCGTCGTGTACCTGTAATATTAATTTTGATTTTAGGCCATCGTTTTTAAGTCTGTTATGAACTCTCACCATAGCAAGTTTTATTATATCTGCGGCAGTTCCCTGAATAGGAGTGTTTAATGCTATTCGCTCTCCGAAAGCATGGATATTGTGATTGGTTGATTTTAGTTCAGGGATATAGCGAATTCTGTTCATCATAGTTTTGACGAAACCATCAGTTTCCGCCTGTTTTTTGATATTTTGCATATATGTTTTAACACCTTGGTATTTTTCAAGATAGCTTGTGATATATGCTTTTGCCTCTTTAACAGAGATTTTCAAATCCTGTGCAAGAGAAAATTCTCCCATTCCATAAACTATTCCAAAATTCACCGCTTTAGCACTGCTTCTCTGCTCTGGGGATACTTCCTCTAAAGGAATTCCGAGCACCTGTGATGCAGTTACCGAGTGAATGTCCTCGTTATTTTTAAAAGCTGAAATCATAGTTTCGTCATCTGCAATGTGTGCCAATACTCTTAATTCAATTTGTGAATAATCGGCATCAACCAAAATATAGTCATCATTTTTTGCTACAAACATTTTACGCATTTCTCTGCCGAGCTGTGTTCTTGTCGGAATATTTTGAAGATTTGGCTCGGTTGAGCTAATTCTTCCTGTTACAGTAACTGTTTGCTTAAACTGTGAATGAACTCTACCTGTATTTTCGTTGATAACTGCAAAAAGTCCGTCACAATAGGTGCTTTTTAGCTTTGTGAATTGTCTATAGTTAATTAAATTTTCGATTATCGGATGAGCAGAACGCAGTTTTTCCAAAACTTCAATGTTTGTTGAGTATCCGCTTTTTGTTTTTTTACTTGACTTTAAGCCTAACTTTTCAAAAAGAATTACACCCAGCTGTTTTGGAGAATTTATATTAAATTC
>JAZNGS010000031.1:0-1915 GCA_045576555.1 Clostridia bacterium
AATGCAAGCGGTGCAGAACTTTTGAAAGTTGCTGTGTCAAAAGGAATAGATATAGATGAAACAAAGCTAAAAGATAAAAAGAAAGTAAAAAGAATAGATGCTATTGAATTGATATGCAAACTAACAAAAAAGATATGAAAAAAGTTATTGTTACAGATATAAGATACAGAATGGCAATATCTCCCATTAGGGAACTTTCCAAAAAAGGTTATGAAATCATAGCCGCTGAATTTGATGATACGAATGAAAACGAAAGACTTGGCTTTTTTTCAAAATATGTTGCCGACAAGGAATTAATAAGATGTGATGAGGAAAATTTCTGCAGAGATATTGAGGATATTTGTGCAGATTTTCGTCCTGTTCTAATTCCAACGAACAGAAAAACACTTGTAAACGTTATAAATAACAGGGAAAGATTAGAAAAATGCTGTGACTTTTTAGTTCCGTCAAAGGACGCCATTTCTCTTGCAGACGACAAGAACACAATTTGCAATATTGCAAAAAAAATTGGTGTTCCTGTTCCAAAAACAACATCGCTTACTGAACACGAAAGCATTGAAAAAATGGCAGATTGTGTCAGCTTTCCTTGCATAATAAAATATAGAAATGGCGAAGCAATGGGCAAAAAGCCTGCCGACAGATATTCGGTTGTGAATAACAGGGAGGATTTTATTAAAGAATACTCTCGAATGAATGATATTGACGAAAATCCGATTGCATCCGATTATATCACAGGACACGATATTGGCGTTGCAGTTGTTATGGACAAGGAGCACAAGCCGATTAGCTTTTTGTGCTATGAAAGTTTAAGAGAATATCCCATATCAGGCGGTCCGACTTGCTTTGCAAGAACTATATTTGACAAAAAGCTATTGGAATATTCTGTAAAAATGCTTGAAGAAATTAAATTCACAGGAATTGCTATGCTTGATTTTAGGGGAACTGTCGAAGACCCATATTTTCTTGAAATCAACCCTCGCATCTGGGGCAGTGCCGCAATCACGCATCTTGCAAAAGCGCCATTTTTCGAAGGGTATTTAAAAGGTGCTCTGGGCGAACATACACAAATTGACATTAAAACTGCCACACCGCAGTATAAGCTCAATACAAAAATGAGATTTACACCGCAAGCTATTTTATGCTTTGTTTCGCTTTTAAAAAATTCACCAAACAAAATAAAAATTATGGCACAATATATAAAATCATTTTTTGATTTATCTGTTCGTGACGGACTTTTTGACATCGCGGACCCTATGCCATATATAAAATATATCAAAAACCTTATAAAAAGGAGTTAACAATATTAAATGAAAAAGGAAAACACTGTGATTGGCTCTGCACTGCTTGTTATGGTTGTTGTTTTATCATCAAAATTTCTTGGTTTTTTGCGACAAGTGGTAATTGCGTCATCATACGGAGCAAACTCGACAACTGATATATATTTTCTCTCAAGCGACTTTATGATAGGCTTGTCGGGAGCTCTTTTGGCGTCTTTGACAACTGCTCTTGTGACAATCTATATTGATATATCAATAAAAAAAGACAGGGCTTGCGCTAATCAGGTCGCATCAAAAATGCTCACCCTCTTTTTATTGATTGGAGGAGCATTCATTGTTTTAACCAACATCTTTGCTCCTTTAATAGCAAAAATAATTGCGCCATCATATACTTTAGGAAATCATAATGAACTTGTTAAATATCTTCGCATATTCTCGGTGACATTCATTTTCACATCGTTCCAGTCAATATATGCGGCGGTTTTGAACGCAAACAATTCTTTTGTGCCGGGCAAGCTATATGGAATTGTATATAATTCGATTGCAATTTTGATGGTGGTGATTTTTTCAAAGAGATTAGGAATCAACGCACTTGTAATTGCATATTTTTTGGGGAATATCGTGCAAACACTCTTATT
>JAZNGS010000032.1:0-6192 GCA_045576555.1 Clostridia bacterium
GCCATATATAATTGCCATAACCGGTTCAGGATAGAGAGATAACTCGTCTATCATTTCTCCAAGCCAAATATCCTCTTCATGTATTTCATTGATATAGAAATCAAGAGCGCCCTTCATATCCATTACTATATCCGAGCCATCTATTAATTGGTACTTAAAGTCAGGATTAATTGTTTCAGGGTATCTGCCATGACCCTGAACTGTTACTGCAAAAACAAAATCATCATTAGGAGTTGATTTCATTGCATCAATAATATATTCTGTGAAAACATCACTTTTGCCCCAACCAAGTGCATTAAGGGTAACATTATTCATATGTTCTATGGGCGTAAAAGTATCAAATCCAAGATTTTTATAAACAAGGTATCTGTCGTAAAAAGTTCCTGTATGATTATGTATGGCATGGGTAGTATATCCAAGTTCTTTTAGATTATAGCACGCAGATTCGACTGTTTGATTATGCAGAATAGACTCATAAGGATACTCTCCAATTCCAAAGAAATTTGTGCTCATACCTGTTAAAACTTCAAATTCTGTGTTGGCGGTTCCGCCCCCAAAAACAGATACACCAAGTTTTCCGCTTGAATAGTTCTCTTTAAGTTTTCTAAAATTTGGTATTGGGTCTTCATTATATTTTGCTGTTTTAATAACATATGGGTCTACAAAAGATTCAAGTTGAATAACAACTATATTGGGAGTAGTTGGATTTTTGCTATCATCATCTAGTTTTTTCAAAACTGATTTCACGGTTTGTTTAGAATATATATTTGGCTCATTTATTCCGTTGTTAAATATACTATTCAAAAAACAACAAACAAAGCCATACTCATATGCTTCATCAGTTAAATTTGATTTTGGAGAACGGTCTTTTTCTGCATTTATATATTCAACAGGCAATAATGAAACCATTATTGTGATAACAAATAGCACCGATAATTTTCTATAATCAGGTCTTTTTAATTTTTCTTTTATGAATACACATATCAGCGAAATTATTGCTACAATAGTTGATACTCCAATTAGAACAAGTTGAATTGGTGAAAGGTATACATCAATAACATCAAGAGCTGATTTGATTATAAAAAAGTCTGCTGCAGTGAATGGTGTGTGACGAAAATGTATTAAGACTGAATTGACCATACATGCAATAATCCACCATATGCTAACAATAGAAACTGTGAATATTCTCCTTTTAAATAAAAGAGAAATAAGGTACGACGATAAAATTAAAAATACATTATAAATAAAATAAAATGGATGCTTGGAAATGTATAAAAAGCCCCCAATTAGTGAGAGTCGTGCTGCACATTCTATAGCAAAATTCAACACAAATGAAAGCACTATGCATAATACAACATAATGCTCATCTATAATCTTATTAAGGAATTCAAATCTTCTGTTGAATTTCATCCAATCCATCCTTTTTAAGAGCACTGTCGATATTACTAATATCGACAGTGCTTTTTAATTAATTCAAATTTTTTGAATCCAGTTAAACTCATCTTTAATCTTTCCGCATTGAATACCTGTTATTGTATCATAAAGCATTTGAGATGTTTCGCCAATTCCTCCGTCACCGACAGTGATTTTCTTTCCGTTCCATTCAAATGTACCGATAGGCGAGATAACCGCTGCAGTACCTGTGCCGAATGATTCTTTCAAAAGACCTTTTTCGTGAGCATCATAAACTTCCTGAATTGAGAGTCTTCTTTCAGAAACCTTATATCCTTTGCTCTTTAATAATTCGATAACTGACATTCTGGTGATACCTGACAAAATACTTCCAGATAATTCAGGAGTAATAACTTCGTCACCAATTATGAAAAATACATTCATTGTTCCTACTTCTTCAATGTACTTTCTTTCAACACCATCTAACCACAAAACTTGTGTATATCCGATTTTTTCAGCTTCGTCTTGTGCTTTTAGAGATGCAGCATAGTTACCTGCAGTTTTTGTGAAGCCCATACCGCCCTTAACAGCCCTTACATAATTCTGTTCAACATAAATGTCAACAGGATTTAAGCCTTGAGGATAATAGTTTCCAACAGGTGATAGTATAACAACGAACATAAGATGTTTTGCTGGGTGAACACCAACATGAGGGTCAATTGCAAAGATGAACGGTCTTATGTATAGTGATGTTCCACTTTGTGTTGGAATCCAATCCTGGTCAACTTCAACAAGTTTTTTAATAGCTTCAACACAAAAATCTTCATCAATCAAAGGAATACACAAACGCTCATTTGAAACATTAAGTCTTGCCATATTTTTTTCAGGTCTGAAAAGCTGAATTCCGCCATCAACAGTTTTATAAGCTTTCATTCCTTCAAAAACTTCTTGTCCATAGTGCAAGCACATTGCTGCAGGGTCAAGTGCAATAGGAGCATATGGTACAATTCTTGCATCGTGCCAGCCTTGTCCTTCATCATAGTTCATTATAAACATATGGTCTGTGTAATATTTACCAAAGCCAAGTGTTGATTGGTCAGTAGGCTTTTGCTTTGGTGTAGTAGTTTTAGTGATTTTAATTTCCATTTTAAAACATCCCTTTCAAAAGATATATTTTTTATAATCAATACTCTAATTATAGTGAAAAAATTTATAAATGTAAATAAATTTAAATAATTTTTATCAAATATTACAAAAAAACATAATTAGATAAACGAAAAATGTATGTTTTTAGAGTGTTCCGAACAATCTGTCTCCGGCATCTCCAAGACCAGGAACGATGTATCCGTTTTCATTTAAGCCTTCATCTAAAGCTCCGCAGAAGATTTCAACATCAGGATGAGCTTTTCTTAAAGTCTTAATTCCTTCGGGAGCAGCTATTATACAAACAAATTTGATATTTTTTGCACCGCGATTTTTAATAAAGTTTATTGCCGCAACTGCACTTCCGCCTGTTGCAAGCATTGGGTCTAGAACCAAGACTTGTCTTTCGGAAATGTCAGTAGGGAGTTTGCAATAATATTCAACAGGCTCCAATGTTTCTTCGTTTCTGTAAAGACCGATATGACCGATTTTGGAGGCAGGAATCAAATCCATTATTGCATCGACCATACCCAATCCTGCTCTCAATATCGGAACAAGAGCAACCTGTCTTTGAATTCTTTTTCCTATCGTTTTTCTAATAGGTGTTTCAATTTCATAATCCTCTAATTTAAGTTCTTTTGTTGCTTCATAACCGATTAATAAAGCAACCTCGTGAGCACACTCACGAAAATCTTTAACACTTGTATTTTTGTCACGCATAATTGATAGCTTATGTGTTATGAGCGGATGCGACATTATATGCACCATATTATCCATAAATATTTTCTCCTTTTCTCTCATAATAGTGAATTTATATACTTTATTAATTATACACCTTTTATTTTGTTTTGTCTATTATTTTTGCAAAAAAATCCACTGTAATTTTTATTACAGTGGATTTTCTTCAATCAAGAAATAGTACAAGTTTACCTGTTTCCAGCGTTTTTTTGACATCAATTACCCTTTGATTAGAGCTACCTCTGAATTGTAAACTGATATTTTTTAATTCCATTTTAAATTCTCCGTCTACCAAAACATCGATTAAGGATAAAATCTCATCAGTGTATTCGCATCTTGCACTCGATTCATTCAGTAATTCATCAATTGTGTATCCTGAATATGCCCATATTGTTTTATCAGGATATATACTCCTTACTTTTTTTAAGAAAGGGAGGAGGGCTTTTTGATTTTCAGGCTCAAATGGTTCGCCACCCAAAAGGGTAAGACCATCAATGTAGTCAGGCTTTAAGGCATCTATCAATTCGTTTTCTGTGTCAATAGTAAATAATTTACCATAATCAAAATCCCATGTTTCAGGCTGAAAACAACCTTTGCAGTGGTGGGTGCATCCTGATACAAATAAAGTAACTCTTACACCCAGTCCATCTGCAATATCAACTTTTTTAATGTTACAATAATTCATATTATAAATGAAGCACTCTTTCTTTAATTTCTTGAGTTCTGCCTTGATTCCAGAACTGTGTTCCTATATATCCGCAAGTTCTTCTGGCAACATTCATTTTGCTCTGGTCCTGACATCCACAGTTTGGACATTCCCAAATAAGCTTTCCGTCTTTATCAGTGATAATCTGAATTTCGCCCTCATAGCCACAAGCCTGACAACAGTCTGACTTTGTATTAAGCTCGGCATACATTATGTTATCATAAATAAATTTCATAACATCTAAAACTGCCTTTATGTTATTTTGCATGTTTGGTACTTCAACATAACTGATTGCGCCGCCAGGAGAAAGTGCCTGGAATTGTGATTCAAATGCTAACTTGGTAAATGCATCAATTTCCTCGGATACATGAACATGGTAACTGTTTGTGATATAGTTTTTATCAGTAACACCCTCAACAATACCAAATCTTTTTTGCAGGCATTTAGCAAACTTATAGGTTGTTGATTCCAGCGGAGTTCCATAAATACTAAAATCAATATTTTCCTGTTCTTTCCATTTCTTTGTTGCCTTATTAAGATATTCCATAACTTCTAGGGCAAACGGAGTAGCTTCAGGGTCTGTGTGAGATTTATCTGTCATATACTTAACACACTCATAAAGACCTGCATACCCAAGGGAAATAGTTGAATATCCGCCATAAAGTAATTTATCAATTGTTTCGCCTTTTTCAAGTCGAGCTAAAGCACCATGCTGCCACAAAATTGGAGCTGCATCACTCAATGTACCCTTTAATCTGTTATGACGACACATAAGAGCGCGATAGCATATCTCAAGTCTTTCATCAAATATCTTCCAGAATTTTTCCAAATTCTTTCCTGATGATAATGCAATATCAACAAGGTTTAGAGTAACAACACCCTGATTAAATCTGCCATAATATTTCGGTTTATTTGTTTCGGGGTCAACATATGGAGTCAGGAAGGAACGGCAACCCATACAGGTGTAACAGTGTCCTTCGCCATTTTTATCAACCTTTAGCTTAAGCATCATTTTTTCTGATATGTAATCAGGAACCATTCTCTTTGCAGTACATTTTGCGGCCAATTCAGTCAGATAATAATATTTAGAATCTTCGTGAATATTGTCCTCTTCCAAAACATAAATCAATTTAGGGAATGCAGGTGTTATCCAATATCCTTTTTCATTTTTTACGCCTTGAATTCTTTGCTTTAAAGTTTCTTCTATAATCATAGCAAGGTCTGCTTTTTCCTGTGGGTCAGAAACCTCATTAAGATACATAAACACAGTTACAAATGGGGCTTGTCCATTAGTTGTCAAAAGAGTTACAACTTGATATTGTATTGTCTGCACACCTTTTCTTATTTCGTCTCTTAAGCGCTTTTCGGTCATTTCAGTGATTTTGTCGTCTGTTAACACAATACCTGCTTGTTCAAATTCTTCAATAAGAGCTTTTTTGATTTTTTGTCTTGAAATATCAACAAATGGTGCCAAGTGAGTCAAACTAATACTCTGACCGCCATATTGGCTTGATGCAACCTGTGCAATAATCTGTGTTGCTATGTTACAAGCAGTTGAAAAACTATGTGGCTTTTCAATCAATGTTCCGCTGATAACAGTTCCGTTCTGAAGCATATCCTCAAGATTTACCAAGTCGCAGTTATGCATATGTTGAGCAAAGTAGTCACTGTCGTGGAAGTGGATAAGTCCTTCTTCGTGAGCCTGAACAATATCCAAAGGCAACAAAATTCTCTTTGTTAAGTCCTTTGAAACTTCACCCGCCATATAATCACGCTGAACGCTGTTAATTGTAGGGTTTTTATTTGAATTTTCCTGCTTAACCTCTTCATTATTACACTCAATAAGTGTTAAAATCTGATTATCTGTTGTGTTTGAATTACGAATCAATGACCTGGTGTAACGATATTTTACATAGCTTTTTGCTACTTCAAATGCACCTTGAGCCATAATTTGATTTTCTACTATATCCTGAATTTCCTCGACAGAATATGCTCTGCCTGCCTTAGAAAGTTTAAATTCCACATATTCTGCAATTTCCTTGATTTGTGATTTAGATAATTCGTTTGAATTAACGGAGTCATTTGCTTTTGAAATCGCTATTATAATCTTTGAAATATCAAAATCTACTTCAGAACCGTTTCTTTTAATAATTTTCACGATAAAACCCCCTGTCTTTTTTAGTACTCTCATATAATACCAAATTATAGTGTTC
>JAZNGS010000033.1:0-2774 GCA_045576555.1 Clostridia bacterium
AACAATAATGTTGAGATAAGGGGTTGCGAAAAAACTATTAAAATTGTTGAAAACATCAAAGCGGCAACCGAGGAAGATTGGAGCACCGAGTATAACGACTATATAATTTCAGTCAAAGTGGTTGATGGAATTGATGAGGCGATAGAGCATATTAACAAATTCAACACAAAACACTCCGAGTCAATCATAACAAATAATAAACAAAAGGCAGAAAGATTTTTAAATGAAATTGATGCCGCGGCAGTATATGTCAACGCGTCAACAAGATTTACTGATGGATTTGAATTTGGATTTGGTGCAGAAATCGGAATAAGCACGCAGAAAATGCACGCAAGAGGCCCTATGGGACTTGAGCAACTGACTTCCGTGAAATATATTATACAAGGTAATGGACAAGTAAGATAAATGAAAGGAAAGATGCGAATGAAAAAACTAATATTGGCTCTATTGACAGCGACAATGTTGATTTCTTCCTGCTGGGCAGAGAAAGGTCAGGAATTTGAAGAGGTTAACAAAATTGATTTGGAGGTTTCGGACTATGTCGAAACAGACGAGCCTGAAACAAAAACTGAAACTCCTCAAGAGGTTGAAAAAGAGGAAACACCTCAAGATGTAGTTGAGCCAGAAATAAAAACTGAGGTAAAAACTGAAACACCAAAGGAAACTCCAAAGGCAGAAACTCCTATTGAAAAAGAACCTCAAAAAGCTCCCGAAACTCCAAAAACAGATTATTCACAAATCTCTCTCACAGGAAAAACAATCTGTATTGATGCCGCACACGGAACATTTACCGAAAATAAACAAGAGGCAATTGCTCCTGGAATGAGTTTATTAAAAGACGGATTTAAAGAAGGTACAAAGGGTGCAAATATCACAGAGGACGAAATAACACTTGCAGTTGCAAATGTTTTGAAAGGAAAGTTAGAGGCAAAAGGTGCAACAGTTATAATGACCCGAACAACCGCCGAAACAACACTTTCAAATGCTGACAGAGCAAAATTTGCCAACGACAACAATGCAGATATATGCATCAAGCTCCACGCAGACGGAACAGAAGAGGGCGGAACAGGCATGACAATGCTTATCCCTGGTAATAAATACATAACCGACAAAAACCTTGTTTCAAAAAGTAAATTGCTTGGAAAAACTATTCTAAACGGTGCAGTTGCAAAAACAGGTGCTATCAAAAGAGGAACTTATACAAACAACGAAATGGCAGGCTTTAACTGGTCAAAAATTCCTGTTGTGCTATTGGAAATGGGTTATTTAACAAACCCTCAAGACGAACAAAAACTATCCGATGCAAACTATCAGGCATTGATTGCAGATGGTATCGTTGAGGGAATACTTGAATTTTATAAATAATTAAATAAAATCTATATGGGCGGATGACATCATCCGTCCATTACATTTATTAAAATATTCGGTTTGCGAAGATGTTTGCACTATTGGCGGCTTTTGTTGCCGCCTGATTGGGCAAGCGCTCGTTAACAGCTCGCTTGTGCATTGTTAATGCACTTTGGCGAGCATGAGTGTGGGGAGTTTTTCAAGAGGGCACTCCCTCTTGAATGGTTTTTAGTTCTTTTGTCCACACAAAAGAACATAAAGTTATAATTTATAGATATGTACTTTTGAATGACCAAAAGTACGAAAAGTCACAAAAGAGGGTGTGCCCTCTTTTGGAACACCCCTTTTGGATAAAAGGCCCGCACGCTAAAGGTGCTCCAAAAGCCTTTGCCAAATGAGATGCACCACATAAAAGGGAACAGCATAAATGCTGCTAATTAGTTTTACTAAAAATATTTGGTTTGTCGGAAACCGCCAAACCCTACAATGATCGGTTTTTTTGTTGAAAATTGCATTTTAAAATTGCCTATGTTATCATATCTAATAAAAATAAAAATTGGAGGTTAATGAAAATGGCAATATTCAAAAACAATCGAGGCAGTTGGACCTGCAAATTTTACTATACTGATTGGGCAGGAAAGCGCAAGCAAAAGAAAAAAGAGGGATTTAAGACAAAAAAGGAAGCAAAAGATTTTGAAATCAAGTTTCTAAATAATTGCAAGACAGATGTGGATATGACATTTGAAACTTTGGTGAAAGCATATATGTCGGACTGCAACGCAAGACTAAAACCCACAACCTGTGCAAGCAAGGAACATATAATAAGAACAAAACTGATGCCATATTTTAAAGATACGCCAATTAACTCTATAGATGTGGCAAAGGTGAGAAAGTGGCAAAATGAGATTATAACAAGTCCCAAAAACTATGCTCCGACTTACCAAAAAGCTATTCACAATCAGCTATCCGCTATTTTGAATTATGCCATCAAATGCTATGGTCTTGGCATCAATGTTGCTGCAAGGTGCGGAAGTATGGGAAAGAAAAATGCTGAAAAAATGGAGTTTTGGACAGTTTCTGAATTTCAACAATTCATAAAAATAGTCGATAATCCCACAACGAAAACAATCTTTAATCTACTGTTTTACAGTGGCATCAGAGAGGGCGAATTATTAGCACTCACACTTGACGATTTTGATTTTAGCAATAATACTGTATCAATCAACAAAAGCTATGCAAGATTAAACGGACAGGATATAATACAAGAGCCGAAAACTCCCAAAAGCAAACGCATCGTTTCTCTGCCAAGACCAATTATGAAAATGGTGAGTGAATATTCAAAAAAGAACAATGTTTCAGGCAGATTATTTAAGGTGACAAAAAATCATTTGCACAGAGAAATGGATAAATACAGCGAAATGGCACAG
>JAZNGS010000034.1:0-9048 GCA_045576555.1 Clostridia bacterium
AAAAATCCGAAAAACATCGGCAATAATGTAATTATAGAGGAAATAATTATCTTATATTTATTTTGTTTTATCATATAACCACCTTATTCAACCTTCATCATCCTGTATCCGACACCAATATGCGTCTGGATATACTGCGGATAGTCAGGAAACTCCTGCTTTGCATGAAAACCAAATTTAAGCCATGATGAGCTTTCTTCAAATTCTGCTTTATATGCGTCTGTTACCTTTGCAAGTGTGAACTCGTCATCACCGTAGAAGAAGTCTGTTCTGTAAAAAAGATGCATTTGTACCGTCATACCAAAATCATCATGACACTTTTTAAGCATCTTAAAAAATTCATTATCAAAAAGACTCTTTGGTTTTTGACGTGTTATGTCCCTTAAACACCAGATTACGTCATCAATAAAAAAGTAAGCTTGTTTTGTTATTTTTAAAACCCTCATCCGCTTTATTATTTTTTATATAACTTATCAATACTGATAAATCCTCCATAGTCCCTGAAACGATTACCGTCTTTTAAGAATTTTTTTATATTCAGCTGAAGCGACGTTTCCTCAGCCAAATCATCAACATTTTTAGATTTTGAACCCTTAAACACCGAAACAAATATTCCGTCATTTTCTTCATCAATTTCAAACCTCTCAAACATATCACCAAAACGGCTTATGTTTGTTTTTTTACCCATAATAGCCTCAACGTTTGGGTTTAAAAGCCACGATTCACATACAAACCACTTAAAATCATACTCGCCGTAATATTTTTTAAAAAATCCCAAAGCATAACGGAAGTTTTCCATATTTTCGTCTACATCTAATTTTGTGCCTCTTGGAATATGTACCCCTATTGCATCATCACCCTTAAATGAGCGTATTTCAAACTGAAAAGCTCCAAGTCTGAAAAGCTTACCCTTTGCGTAAAGCGGCAGCCAGAAGTGGTATCCGCTTGTACCAGCTCTGCCCTTTACGCCCGCGTTTGCTTTAATATACATATCCATAGCTTTAAGCGTTACCGACAGAATTTCTTTATCCACTCCCCTGTTTATTGCGTCCTTACAAAAATCAATAGCATTGGCTATAATTGGAGGCATAAGAGCAAATTCTGATTTTAGCGTACCATCCTCGGGAGGTTTCAGTTCTGACACAGATATATCCTTTTTCATAAAAACATACATTGCCGAGCAAAGAGATATATAACCATCATCGCACATAAGTTCATCAATTGCATTCATAATGTATTCAAGAACTTCTTCGCCAAAAATTCCGTATTCATTATTGAATTTTATTATATTTTCCTTGTTGAAAATAACAGACGATATGCTTTCCTTTTGTTCCTCTGCCTCTGCAAGATATGCAGAGTAAGAAGGGTTTTTTAATATTTCAAGATTTTTGTATACATTCATATTCATTCTCCCACATATTCAAAATGCTTTACTCTACATTCTTAAAAGTAAGAGTCCCAGTTTTTTAGTAAAGCTCAGTAACTCATTGCAATATACATGTTCATTTGGCTGATGTGGTCCACCACCCTCTGCCGAGCCTGCAGCTCCTCTGTAATTAAAAGAGTTTTTGGAACAGTATGCCAGAAGAAGTGATAAGTCTGAAAGACAGTTACCGTCAGTAGATACTTCCCCGCCCGTTTCTTCGCTTATTAAATCACACAGAATTTGCAGCTCTTTGCTGTTTTTATCTGTTTCACCGTATATAAAAAATCTTGTAGTAAGCACAAATCCATCTGTAACAAGTCCAAGACGGTCAAAATCATCTTTTAATTCAGTGCATATTTTATCAAACTGAGTCTCACATTCCTCTTTTGTCATATCAGTGTAAATTGCAAGATTTATAACGCCTTCGTTTGCTCCACCCATACCCGAGTGAGTATTTGTAAGACGAATTTTGGTTTTTGGACGTTTACACATCTCTTTAAGCTTTTGAACAGCCAGATTAACACCCTCAAAAACATCAAAAACCGATGCAACTCTTCCATCGTTCCTGACAGATTTTAATGTCAGCTTAAAACATCCGCCGCCATTGGCGACCTTTTCAACACCGCTTGAATCAAGATTTATACACACATCGCAAGGATATTTAAGACCAAGCGCCAGCGCGCCGTTTCCGCCACCGCCCTCTTCGTCGCAATATGAACCCATAAGCAAATTTTTCTTTGGAACAATTCCAAGCTCTTTAAATGCCTTTAAGATAAACCACGCCGCCACAATGCCTGATTTGTCATCGCCCGCGCCTCTGCCGTAAATTTTGCCGTCTCTTATAATGCCTGAAAACGGGTCGTCTGTCCACTTCCCTGCATCACCCACACCAACTGTGTCGATATGTGCTGCAAGCATAACATTTTTTGACGAATCCTCACCTTTGAGCATTGCAACAAGATTTTGTCGCTTATCGCCGTCTCTTCCTTGGATATAGTCTTTATGATTTACAATACCCTCAATACTTTCAGGGGTAAATCTGTCTGTTTTAAGACCCAAGTCACAACATATTTTCTCTAAATATTCCTGACCCTGATTTTCGTTGCCATAAGTTCTGCAATTTACCGTGTCGATTTTGATGAGTTCGGATAGTTGATGGTACAATTCATCCTGATTATCGTCCATATATTTAATGAATCTTTCTTCTGTCTGGTTAAGCAGCTTTATTTGCATAATTTTACCACCCCAATACATTTTTTATAGTCTCTTCTCAAATTATAACACATACAAACACTATGTAAATGGAAAAAAACCATTTTCAGATGTAAATAACCCATAAAATCTTGATTTTTTACAAATCAAATGATATAATAAATACATCATAAATAAAAGGCGGTGAAGTAATATGGAAGATATATGTAATTTTATACCACCCAAAAAATACGATAATTCAATATGCTACTATCATTTTGTGCACGAAACCAACATAAAAAGACACCGACAGCCGTTTTTTCACTCAAATTTTTATGCAATACTTGTGTTTAAAGGCAGCGCAGACCTTACTATGAATAATACAACCACACCCATCAAACGCGGTACGTTGTTTTTTGTTTATCCATATCACAGCTATACCATAAAAAATTATAAGGATTTTTCGTATATGTACATATCATTTAACGGTATTGCCGCTGAACCGTTGTTGACTAATTTTAATATAACAGCTAAAAATCTTATTTTTGAAAATTTTGATAATGTTATAGACTTCTGGATAAATGCAATAAGACGCGTTAATCCCGTTAACGCGAACACTCTTACTGAGAGTGTTCTGATGTACACTCTGTCGTTTATAATCAGCAACAACAAATCATCATCAAATGCTCAAAAGGATAAATTCGACAGTATTCTTGATTATATCAACTATAACTACGCCTCACGCGATATGTCTATAAAAAAGGTGGCTGAAATATTTTTTTATAATGAAAAATATATTTCCTCCCTGTTTGTTAAAAAGACAGGCACAAAATTTACCGATTACATTAACAAGCTACGTATAGAATATGCAATAAGACTTATTCATAACGGCGAGGCTAATATTTCGGATATTTCCTATAAATGCGGGTATTCCGACCCATTTTACTTTTCTAAGGTGTTTAAGAAAATTACGGACAAATCACCTACCGCATACATAAAAAAACATCAAAAACAATCTTGACATCAAAAAAAACAGAGCACCCGTGCAATGTCATTAACTTAATGACATTGCCCAACAGGGTGGTTTTTTTGTTTTGGAAATAGAAAGGACTCGAAGCGAGTGGGAGTGAATGACAGTCCGGTGGAACGAAAGAGGAGTGTTAGATGTTTTATCTTTTATTGACTTTTTTTGGCTTTTATGTTAATATATTATTGGAATAATGTGGCTAGATACACAAAAAATAAGAACTACAGAAGGGAAGAGATAATTATGAGTTTTTTTGATGTGTTGACATTAATCGGAGGACTTTGCTTATTTTTATTCGGAATGAATGTTATGGGCGAGTCTTTGGAGAGAAGAGCAGGGGACAAGTTAAGTTCTATAATCGGAAAGCTTACAACGAATAGATTTGCTGGATTTTTAACAGGAATGCTTGTGACTGCAATTATTCAAAGCTCATCTGCTACGACTGTTATGGTTGTGGGGTTTGTTAACTCAGGACTTATGACCCTAAAGCAATCCATCGGCGTAATTATGGGTGCCAATATAGGTACTACCATAACTTCCTGGATTTTAAGTTTGGGCGGAATTGAAAGCAGTAATTTCTTTGTTCAACTCTTTAAGCCTACTTCGTTTACTCCTATACTTGCTCTTATAGGCATTGCGTTTTATATGTTTGGCAAAACGAATAAGAAAAAGGACACAGGAACAATTTTCTTGGGATTTGCAGTTTTGATGTTTGGTATGGATATTATGTCGGACGCGGTTTCAGGACTTCGTGATGTGCCTGAATTCAGACAACTTTTCATAATGTTTAAAAATCCAATATTGGGAGTTCTTGCAGGTGCAATCCTAACAGCAATTATTCAATCAAGTTCAGCATCTGTTGGTATTTTACAGGCTCTCACTGTAACAGGACAGATTTCATATGGTGCAGCATTCCCAATAATTATGGGACAAAATATAGGAACTTGTGTTACTGCAATTCTTTCGTCCTTTGGAACAAACAGAAATGCAAAACGAGTTGCACTTGCCCACCTTTCATTTAATGTAATCGGTACTTTAGTTTTACTTGTTGCACTGTATGCAGTAAGAATATTATTTGCACCTTTAATTCTTGACCAGGCTGCAACTCATTTTGGAATTGCAGTGGCTCATTCAATATTTAATGTGCTTTGTACTATAATATTATTCCCTATGTCTGGGTTGCTTGAAAAATTGGTTTGCAAGCTTGTTCCTGATAATAGTGAATTTGAATCAAATACAGAGCTTGATGAAAGACTCCTTGCTACTCCTTCTGTTGCTTTGGATACCTGTAGAAAATATGCGGTTGAGATGGCAAACTGTTCAATTGGTGCATTAACAGATGGTATCGACGCACTTTTCAATTATAAAGAAGCATTAGCAGAAGAAATCAGATACAAAGAAGAGCGTTCCGACCATTTTGAAGATATAATCGGTAACTATCTGGTTAAGCTCTCATCTCATAAAATGAATGAAAATGAAAGTGCAGAGGCTGCAAAATTGCTTCGCCTAATCGGAGACTTTGAAAGAATATCCGACCACGCTGTTAATATTTTGGAATCAAGTGAGGAATTAAGGGATAAAGAAATCAGCTTTTCTGATGTTGCAAACAAGGAACTTCGTGTTATTACCGAAGCAGTAAAGGAAATTGCAACGCTTGCGCTTGATGCCTTTGTGACAAATAATGTGGACGCCGCATTTGACATTGAGCCGTTGGAAGAAATAATTGATATGCTCAAAGAAAAACTCCGTGCAAATCATATTTTAAGATTGCAACAGGGTGATTGCAGTATTGATGTAGGTTTTATATGGTCAGACCTTCTTACCAATTTGGAAAGAACTGCCGACCACTGCTCCAACATTTCAGGCTGTATTGTTGAAACTTCGCATCATAATCTTAATATGCACGAGAGTTTGCGTGTTATGAGGTCAGAAAGTGAAGATTTCAAAAATAAATTTGAAATTTATTCAAAGAAATACACTATATCGAACATCAATTGAGGAAGACAGAGGAGAGGATTGATTTGAGAAAGACAAAAGTTATTTGCACCATAGGACCGGCGTGCGAGGATGAAGAAACTTTAACACAAATGTGTATTGAGGGAATGAATGTAGCAAGGCTTAACTTTTCGCATGGCACACATGATGACCATCAAAAAAAGTTTGATATGATAAAAAAAGTCCGCGAAAAGCTTAATCTTCCGATTGCTATTATGCTTGACACAAAAGGGCCTGAATATAGAATAAAGACATTTGAAGATAAGAAAATCACATTGAAAGAAGGAGATTTTTTTACATTCACAACCGATGATGTAATTGGAAATCAGGAAAAAGTATCTGTTAATTATGAACACTTGATTGAAGATTTAAGTATTGGGGATACGATAACTGTTAATAATGGTTTGGTAATCTTTGAGGTTAAGGAATTAAGTGGAAGTAATGCTGTTTGCGAGGTAATTGTGGGTGGTGAACTTTCGGACAGAAAAAGTATGCACTTTCCCGGAATTGTAATGAAGCATGAATTCTTAAGCCAGCAGGACAAGGAGGATTTGCTCTTTGGAATTAAAAATGATGTGGATTTTGTGGCTGCATCATTTGTATCAAGAAAGCAGGATGTGGCAGACATACGCAGATTTCTTGACGAAAATGGCGGGAAGGAAATTGATATTATCGCCAAAATTGAAAATCGTTCAGGTGTTGAAAATATAGAGGATATTTGTGAATTAGCGGACGGTATAATGATAGCACGAGGCGATTTGGGTGTGGAAATACCATTTATGGAAGTGCCGGCAATCCAAAAGTATTTGATAAATAAATGCCGATTGCTTGGTATTCGTGTTATAACAGCGACAGAAATGCTCGAATCAATGATATACAATCCAAGACCTACAAGAGCGGAAATTTCTGATGTTGCCAATGCAGTTTACGATGGTTCTTCTGCTATTATGCTTTCAGGTGAAACAGCATCAGGCAGATATCCTGCAAAGGCAGTGAAAAATATGGTTGAGATTGCCGAGTTCACTGAAAGAGAAATAAACTATATCCGCAGATTTAAAACGACAGAATTTGAAATAAAGAATAATCTGGACGCTCTTTCTCATTCGGCGTGCTCAATGACAATTGATTTGGATGCAAAATGCATTGTTGTTAATTCCTTAAGCGGAAAAACTGCGAGAATGGTTAGCCGTTTCCGTTGTCCTGTAGACATTCTTGGAACTACTACATCGGAAAAAGTCTGGAGAAAGCTTAATTTGAGCTGGGGTGTTACTCCCGTACTTTGCGAAGAATTTTCTTCTGTTGAAGTTATGTTCTACAGTTCTCTCAATCAGGCAAAGGAAATATTCAATCTAAAAAAAGATGATAATGTGGTGCTAACTGGCGGACAGATAAATGGAAAGAGCGGAAATTCAAATATTATTAAAATTGAGCAAATAAAATAAGATATGTAATGGTAATAATACATATGGAAAATATTAATATAAGGAGGAAATAAAAATGAACAAGTACAAAGGAACACAAACAGAAAAAAATTTGGAGGCGGCTTTTGCAGGTGAATCAATGGCAAGAAATAAGTACACTTATTTTGCTTCCAAAGCTAAAAAGGAAGGCTTTGAACAGATTGCGGCACTTTTCCAAAAGACTGCTGACAATGAAAAAGAACACGCTAAATTGTGGTTTAAAGAACTACAGGGAATAGGCGATACTGCTGAAAATCTTTTGCACGCAGCAGAAGGCGAAAACTATGAATGGACAGATATGTATGATGGTTTTGCAAAGACTGCAGAGGAAGAAGGTTTCCATGAGCTTGCTGAAAAATTCAGACTTGTTGCAGCAGTTGAAAAGCATCACGAAGAAAGATACAGAGCACTCTTAAAGAATGTTGAAACAAAGCAAGTGTTTGAAAAGAGCGAGGTTAAGGTTTGGGAATGCAGAAACTGCGGACACATTGTTGTTGGCACAAAGGCTCCTGAAATATGCCCAACTTGCGCACACCCTCAGGCATACTTTGAAGTACACGCAGAAAATTATTAAGATAAAAAAACTCCGAGGATTTTTCCTCGGAGTTTTTATGTTATTTCAAATTTTCCATATCTTCAATGCTCTTTAATACCTTTTCAAGCATTTCCCTGTATTTTTCGCCTTTTTCCTTTTCTTCGTCAATAAGTTTTTGAGGAGCCTTTGCAACGAATCCCTGATTATTGAGTTTTCCCTCAACTCTCTTGATTTCGCCCTCTAATTTAACTTTTTCCTTGTTTAATCTTTCGAGTTCCTTTTCCTTATCAACCAATTCTCCCAAAGGCATAAATATCTCTGCGCCCTCAACAACGATATTAACTGCATTTGCATCAATTCCGTCTTTAGTCTGCTTGATTTCAACATTCTGTGCTGATGCTAATTTTTCGAAATATGCAGTACCTTTTTCGAAGATGTCAGTTTTATCGGTTACGATAATAACCTGTGCTTTCTTTGACGGAGGAACATTCATTTCTGCTCTTCTGTTTCTGATTGCAACAACTGCTGACATAATCATTTCTGTCTGCTTTTCTTCTTCAAAGAAGTTAAGTGCTTCATCAAATTTTGGGAATGAAGAAATCATTATACTTTCGCCCTCATGTGGCAAGTGTTGCCAGATTTCTTCTGTGATAAATGGCATAAATGGATGCAACAATTTCATTGTGTTTGACAAAACATATGTCAAAACATATTGCGCTGTCTTTGCGCTTGGGTTTTCTTTATCGAAAAGTCTTGGCTTAACAAGCTCAATATACCAATCGCAGAAGTTATCCCACAAGAAATCATATAGCTTTTGGACTGCAATTCCAAGTTCAAAGTTGTCAATATTATCTGTAACCTCTTTTACCAGAGTGTTATATTTTGACAATATCCACTTATCTTCAAGCTGTAAGTCTTTTGCATCAGGAAGTTTGTTTTCTGTTATGTCAAGGTTCATCAATGTAAATCTTGATGCATTCCAGATTTTATTTGCAAAGTTTCTGCTTGCCTCAACTCTTTCAATATAGAAACGCATATCGTTTCCTGGTGCATTTCCTGTTGCAAGAGTAAATCTCAATGCGTCTGCACCATATTTATCAACAATTTCCAATGGGTCAATACCATTTCCAAGAGATTTTGACATCTTTCTGCCTTGGGAATCTCTTACAAGTCCGTGAATGAATACATGCTTAAATGGTGCTTTTCCTGTGTGCTCCATAGCTGAGAAAATCATTCTTGCTACCCAGAAGAATATAATGTCATAACCTGTTACCAACACGCTTGTTGGATAGAAATAATCAAGCTCTTTTGTTTTTTCGGGCCAACCGAGTGTTGAGAATGGCCATAGAGCTGATGAGAACCAGGTATCCAAAACATCTTCGTCCTGATGTACTTTTCCGCCACACTTTGGACA
>JAZNGS010000035.1:0-5857 GCA_045576555.1 Clostridia bacterium
AAAAGCAGAGTGCGGTTTTGTTGTTGTTGATTTTTCCGGATGTGTAATAGTTCCCGGACTCACTGATGTTCATGTGCATTTGAGAGAGCCGGGTTTTTCATATAAAGAAACTATTAAAACAGGAACATTAGCATCTGCAAGGGGCGGATATACAAATGTGTTTTCTATGCCTAACCTAAACCCTGTTCCTGATAATTTTGAAAACTTAAAAGAACAAACAGATATCATAGAAAAAGATGCAGTTATAAATGTTTATCCTTATGGTGCGATTACAGTTGGACAAAAGGGTGAGAAATTAGCAGATTTAGCGTCAATGTGCGATATGGTCAAGGGCTTTTCCGATGACGGACGAGGAGTTCAAAATCCTGAATTGATGCAAAAAGCAATGGAATTTGCAAAAGAAAATGATAAGATAATTGTTGCTCATTGTGAGGATAATTCCCTTTTAAATGGCGGATATATCCATGACGGAGAATATGCAAAAGAACACAATCACAAAGGGATATGCTCCGAGAGTGAGTATGCACCGATTAAAAGAGATATTGAGCTTTTAAAAAAGACAGGCGCAAAATATCATGTTTGCCATGTTTCTGCAAAGGAAAGTGTTGAAGCAATAAGACAGGCGAAAAAAGACGGAATTGATATCACTTGCGAAACGGGTCCTCATTATCTGGTATTTTGTGATGAAGATTTAATTGAAGAGGGAAGATTTAAAATGAATCCCCCTATTCGTTCAAAAGAGGACAGACAAGCTCTGATTGAGGGAATTATTGACGGAACTGTTGATATGATTGCAACAGATCACGCACCGCATAGTATGGAGGAAAAATCAAAAGGCTTAAAGGATAGCCTGATGGGTGTTGTGGGAATTGAAACTGCATTTTCAGTTATGTACACACACTTTGTTAAAACAGGTATCATTTCTTTAGAAAAGCTCGTTGAGATTATGAGTGTTAATCCGTCAAAGAGATTTGGGATTGATAATGAAATAAAAGATGGCAAAATTGCATCATTTGCAGTATTTGATTTGGATAGCGAATACACAGTAAACCCTGATGAATTTTTGTCAAAAGGCAGAGCAACACCATTTGAGGGTATGAAAGTTAATGCAAAGACCTTGATGACAGTTTGCAATGGCAGGGTTGTGTATGACGATTTTGGAGAAAGGATAGTTAAAAATGCTTAAACAAGACATTTATGTGATAGAAAAAAATGAGTGCATTGCTAAAAACACTTTTGAAATGGTGCTTTTGGGAAATACCGAAGCATTTAGTGTGCCAGGGCAATTTTTAAATATTAAGCTTGATGGTTTTTATTTGAGAAGACCTATTTCTGTGTGCGATTATGATGAAAAAAACATCACAATCATTTATAAGGTTGTAGGTAAAGGCACAGAAAAAATGGCGAAAATGCAAAAAGGAGAAAAGCTTGATATCCTAACAGGTCTTGGGAATGGCTTTGACTTATCCCTAAGCGGTGATAAACCGATTGTAATTGGCGGAGGTGCAGGAGTACCACCAATGTTCAAGCTTGCAAAGGAACTCATCAAACAAGGAAAGAAGCCTGTTGCAATTTTAGGTTTTAACTCTCGTGATGAGATTTTTTATAAAGAAGAATTTGAAAAAATTGGTGCAGATGTTATTATAACAACTGTTGACGGAAGTGTCGGAATAAAGGGTTTTGTTACTGATGCAATGAAGACACTTGATTACACATATTTTTACACCTGCGGACCTGAACCGATGCTAAAAGCAATTTATAATAACAGCGAAACATCAGGCCAATTGAGTTTTGAAGAAAGAATGGGATGCGGTTTTGGTGCGTGTATGGGTTGCAGCTGCAAAACAAAATATGGAAACAAACGAATTTGCAAAGATGGACCTGTTCTTGTAAAGGAGGAGATAATATGGTAGACACAAAAGTAAATTTAAGCGGTATTGAGCTTTCAAACCCTATTATCCCTGCAAGCGGGACATTTGGTTTTGGTTATGAATTTGCAGAAATTTATGATATAAATATTCTTGGCTCATTCTCATTTAAGGGAACAACAAAGGATGCACGATTTGGTAACCCAACACCGAGAATTGCAGAATGTCCGCAAGGTATGATAAACTCGGTTGGACTTCAAAATCCAGGGGTTGATGCAGTAATAAGTGATGAATTACCTAAACTCAAAAAAGTATTTAATAAGCCTGTGATAGCTAATGTCAGCGGTTTTAGTATTGATGAATATGTTTATTGTTGTGAAAAGCTTGATAAGGAAGAACAGGTTGGGATTTTGGAGGTTAATATAAGCTGCCCTAATGTGCATAATGGTGGTATGGCTTTCGGAACTGATGCAAAATCTGCTGCCGAAGTGACAAAGGCGGTTAAAGCGGTTACAACAAAACCTGTTTACATCAAATTAAGTCCTAATGTGACAGATATTGTTTCGATTGCAAAGGCTTGCGAAGATGCAGGTGCAGACGGAATCAGTATGATAAACACAATGCTCGGCATGAGAATTGATTTAAAGACCAAAAAGCCTGTTATTGCAAATAAAATGGGTGGTTTTTCGGGAAGTGCAATTTTCCCTGTGGCAGTAAGAATGGTTTATCAAGTCTATGAGGCAGTCAAAATTCCAATCATCGGAATGGGCGGAGTTACAACAGCTGAAGATGTGATTGAAATGATGCTTGCAGGTGCAACAGGTGTGCAGATTGGTGCTGCAAATCTTGTTGACCCTTATGTATGCAGAGATATAATTAATGAACTGCCAAAGGTTATGGAAAAGTATAATATTAATAGTTTAAAAGATATAATAGGAGGGGCACACAATGGGTAAGGATGTAATTATTGCGTGTGATTTTAGCAACAAAGAAGAAACACTAAAGTTCTTGGATTTATTTAAGGAAGAAAAGCCTTATGTGAAAATCGGAATGGAACTTTTTTATGGAGCAGGTCCTGAAATTGTTAAGGAAATCAAAAAGAGAGGTCACAAAATATTCCTTGATTTAAAACTTTGCGATATTCCAAATACAGTTATGAAAGCAATGAAAGTTTTGTCAGAACTTGATGTTGATATGTGCAATCTCCATGCATCAGGAACAATTCCAATGATGGAAGCAGCTATCAAGGGTTTGACAAGAGAAGACGGAACAAGACCACTGTTAATTGCAGTAACACAATTAACATCAACAAGTGAAGAAGTTATGAAAAGAGATTTGTTGATTGATGAAAAGCTTGATAAAGTAGTTATGCACTATGCTAAAAATGCTAAAATTGCAGGTCTTGACGGTGTTGTTTGCTCACCTTTGGAAGCAGGAAAAGTTAAGGAAGTCTGTGGAAAGGAATTTTTGACAGTTACTCCTGGTGTTAGATTTGCTGACGGTGATGTTGGTGACCAGGTTAGAGTGACAACTCCTGAAAAAGCAAAGGAAATCGGCTCTGATTATATCGTTGTCGGAAGACCTATAACACAGGCAGAGGATCCTGTTGATGCGTACAGAAGATGTGTTAGAGAATTTATAGGATAATGGAGGATATAAAAATGAAAGAACTAATTGCAAAAGACTTATTATCAATAGGTGCTGTGTTCTTTAGACCTGAAGAACCATTTACCTGGGCAAGTGGAATTAAAAGCCCTGTTTATTGTGATAACAGATTAACTCTAACTGCCCCAAAGGTTAGAGACGATGTTGAAAATTCACTTGCAAAGGTGATAAAAGAAAATTATCCTGAATGTGAAGTTTTGATGGGAACATCAACTGCAGGTATTGCACATGCTGCAATCACAGCTCATATTCTTGATATGCCAATGGGATATGTTCGTTCAGGAAGCAAGGACCACGGCAGACAAAATCAAATTGAGGGTAAACTTGAAAAGGGACAAAAGGTTGTGGTTGTTGAAGACTTAATTTCAACAGGCGGAAGTGTAATTGAGGTTGTTGATGCATTGAGAGATGCAGGCGCAGAGGTGCTTGGTATCGTTTCGATTTTCACTTATGGAATGCAAAAAGGTCTTGACCGTCTTGCAACTGCAAATGTCAAGAACATCAGTTTAACTAACTTTGACACAATTGCTCAGGTTGCTGCTGACGAAGGCTATATTAAACCTGAAGATGTGCAGAGATTAATAGCATTCAGAAATAACCCATCAGACGAAAGCTGGATAACATTAAAATAAAAAAGGAAGATGAATATGAGAAGTCTTATAGATATTAAGGATTTATCATTGGAAGAAATTGATGAGCTTATTGATACAGCAAATGATATAATAAAAAATCCCGACAAATATTCAAAAAAATGTGCAGGAAAAAAACTTGCAACACTCTTTTTTGAGCCATCAACAAGAACAAGGTTGAGCTTTGAAGCTGCAATGTATGAGCTTGGAGGAAATGTATTAGGTTTTTCGGAATCAAACTCAAGTTCAGCATCAAAAGGAGAGAGTGTGGCGGATACTGCTAAAGTGGTAAGCTGTTATGCAGACATTATCGCAATGCGCCATCCAAAAGAGGGTGCTCCGCTTGTTGCATCACAAAACGCATCAATTCCTGTCATAAATGCAGGTGACGGAGGGCATAATCATCCAACGCAGACATTGACCGACCTTTTAACAATTAAAAGAGAAAAGGGAAGACTTGATAATTTTTGCATAGGCTTTTGCGGAGATTTGAAGTTCGGAAGAACAGTTCATTCACTAATCAGCGCATTGTCAGCATATAAAAACATTAAAATAATTCTTATTTCACCAATTGAGCTTGCTATACCGGAATATATCAAAGAGGAAGTTCTCTTAAAAAACAACATAGAGTTTGTTGAAACAAGAAGCCTTGAAGAGGCTATGCCTGAACTGGATATTTTATATATGACAAGAGTCCAGAGAGAAAGATTTTTCAATGAAGCAGACTATATCAGATTAAAGGATAGCTACATCTTAAATCTTCACAAATTGGAGAATGCTAAAAAAGACTTATCAATTCTTCATCCTTTGCCAAGAGTCAACGAAATTTCTGTTGATGTCGATAATGATCCAAGGGCTTGCTATTTTAAACAAGTTCTCAATGGAAAGTTTATAAGAATGGCCTTGATTATGAAACTTTTGGGGGTGAAATAAATGCTTGTAAATCCAATTAAAGACGGAATTGTGTTAGACCACATAAAAGCAGGAAATGCAATGGAGATTTATCATGCATTGGGACTTGATGAGCTTGATTGTCAGGTTGCAATAATAAAGAATTGTGACAGTGTGAAAATGGGTAAAAAGGATATTTTAAAGATTAATGAGCATATTGATATAAACCTTGATGTATTGGGATATTTAGACCCAGGCATAACTGTTAATTTCATAAAAGACTCAAAGATTTACGATAGAAAGCATCTTGAGTTACCTGTTGAGATAAAGGATGTTATAAAGTGTAAAAATCCAAGATGTATAACATCAGTTGAACAGGAGTTATCGCATATATTCAAACTCTCAAACAGAGAAAAGGGAGTTTATAGATGTATATATTGTGAAGCGAGTGCAAAATAAAGAATATGGGGAATCCCCATATTCTTTTTTTATATTGACAAAGCCTATTTCTTGTGTTATAATGTGGTAGTTGTCAAAACGGAGAGGTGGCCGAGTGGTCGAAGGCGCAACATTGGAAATGTTGTGAGGTGCAAGCCTCCGTGAGTTCGAATCTCATCCTCTCCTCCATATCGGAACAAGTTATGCTTGTTCCGATTTTTTTTACACATTGAAAAAGCGATAACTATATGATATAATTAATAAAAAAGATATATGTTTTTTGGAGGGAAATATGAAAGCATTGATTACGGGTGCAAGTTCAGGCTTGGGTTGGGAAATGGCAACTATTTTGTCCGAAAAAGGTTA